>DATMEI010000676.1:0-3868 GCA_035556995.1 Streptomyces sp. | reverse complement strand
CGAGTCGGGCTGTACGCCGGGTTTTCCTGACGCACCTTTCTGACCTGCACCTTCGTGGGACGGATCGGCTGTGACCTGCTAGGTCGGGTTGCAGAGGCGACCGGAGGCAGTCAGAGGAAACCGCTCTGATTCGACCCCGATTCGACCGGAGCCGCTCGGAGGCAGTCAGAGGGAAACAGCCCCTCTGAGCTGGCTCCGAGCGGGCGAGTCGTCCGGAGGCGAGCAGAGGAGACTGCTCTCCGCTCATCTTGGTCGAGCCGCGATGGGGACGCCTCCCTCCACTCGAAGCCAGACGTACGAAAGCCGTCCAGGACGGGCATCCTGGAGGCTTCGCTGGCACCGATTGGAGGTCGGTTCCGGACACCACCGCTGGTTTTAGCGGGCCGCCGGTGGGTCCACGTCCTTGAGAGACAGCCCCAGAATGCCATTCGGCGACCCATCGCCGCACTCCTGCGGTGAGGCTTGTTCTCCAGCTCAAACCTGACCAGAGGCGCCACAGGCACTCACGCAGCGCCCCTGGGCCTGCATCACCCTCGCAGACGGCAGCATCCGACTGGAGGTGGAGGACGAGGGGATAGGTCTGAACGCGGAGAACCTGCACACCTACACGGCCGCCTGCAGAACCCGTCGGCCCAAGCGCCATCACCCCGCCGTTTGGGCATCCACAACATTGCTCATCTCGCCGGCCGCCACGGCATTGACGTCGCGCTCAGACAGCGTCGCCCCCACGGCACCGTCGTGGTGGTGACCCTGCCGGCGACGGTGCTTGAGAAGCCCAGCCCAAGCCAACTGGAAGGGCCGCGTACCCCTCGCGCCCTTCCGTGACAGGCCCGGTCGGCGGCGATGCCTCCCTGGCGCCGCTCCTCGCGGCCTACCCTCGACAGCGATCTAAACCCCTACCGCAGCGACGACGTGCCGCTGCTGTCCTTCGGCCACGGCCCCCACTCCTGCATCGGCGCGCGCCTCGCCTGGACGCAGATCAGCATCGCGCTGCCGGAGCTCTTCAAGCGCTTCCCCGACCTGCACTTGGCCGTACCGGCGGACGAACTGACGCCCACCGCCTCCTGCGTGAAGGATGACGTCGACACGCTGCCAGTGCGCCTGACCGCCTGACTCCCTGCACCTCCGCCGCGCCAGCTGCCCGTCATCGGGGGTCCCGTGAGCGGCGAGCAGCCGCGCCGCGAAACGGTGTTACGCCGATCCGGAGGCGAGTACGCCAGCCGTACCGCGCTCGTCTCCCCACCGGTTGAATCCGCCCCACCGTCGTACTGCGTTTCAGGCGGAGTGCCGGGGCTGGGGCGTCATGGGCATGCTCTGGGCGTGGGCCATGGCGGAGACCGCTTCCTTGACCGTGTGCCCGGGTACCGGGCGGAGCTTCCACTGCCGCAGCACGGTGGCCAGGAGGATCGTCGCTTCCATCAAGCTGAAGCCCTCGCCGATGCATTTGCGCTTGCCGGCGCCGAAAGCCAGCCGGTACTTGCGGGGCGGCTGTACCCGGTCAGGGTTGAAGGCCTCCGGGTCTTCGTACAGGTCGGGGTGCCGGTTCACGGCGTAGAGGCTGATGACCACTTCGGTACCGCCGGGGAGTTCGTACCCGCCGAGCGTGACGGGAGCCTCCGGTTTGACTCGGCGCATCACCATCGTCACGCCGTGCAGACGCAGCGCCTCCTGGACGACCTTCTGCGTGATCTCCAGCTTGGCCACGTCGGCATGGGTGACGGGCCGCTCACCCACCACGCGGTCGATCTCCGCCACCACGGCCTCTTCAACCTCGGGGTGGTGGGCGAGTTCGTGAAAGGCCCAGGTGAGAGTAGCCGCTGTCGTTTCCGTTCCGGCGAACTGCATGGTACTCAGCTCGTCGCGGACGTCGCGGGGTGTCAGGCCCAGTCCAGTTTCCGGGTCCTGCGCGGCCAGCAGCAGGGACAGCAGATCAAGGTGCTGCACCTCGGAGCGGCTCGTCCTGGCGACGACGTCGTCGATGACAGTCCGCAACTCCTTCGCGGCTGCGATGAAACGACGGTTGGAGGCCACGGGCCACCGGTCCGACCAGGGAGGTGAGACCGCTCGGGCGAGCATGGTCTGCAGGATGACCGGGATGATGCGCTGCACGGAGTCGACGGCGTCCTGGCCGAGTTCGCTGGCGAACATGCACTCGGCGAGGCTGCCGATCGCGAAAGCGCTCATGGTCTTGTCGACGTCGACCTGCTGGCCCGCTTCGAGGGAGCCGGCGACCTGTTGCGCCCGGCTAGCCATGATGGCGCTGTAGTGCTCCATGTACTGGTCGGCGAAGACGGGCTGGATCGCCCTGCGCCGCTCCATGTGGTTGGTCTCGTTCGTGGCCAAGCCGCCGCCGACCGCGAGCTCCATACGGTCGTAGAGGCGGCCCTTCTCGTAGCCGTTCCCGAGGAGAACGTCGTGTACGAGTTCGTGGCTCGTGGGCACGACGACAGGAAGGGTTCCGAAGTTCACGCGCACCAAGTCGCCGGTGTGCCGCAAGGACTTGAGGAATCCCAGCGGGTCCCGCAGCGGCCAGGCATGACCGAGCAGCGGCATCCATCCGGGAGCTCGCGGTATCGCGTCTATCCCGCCCGTGGCCATCGCGATGCCCTCTCACATTCGCTACGTGCGGCGAGATTTCGCCCCTGGCGGCGGATAGCTACCCACCTGGACTGCCCGGCAGTCGCGCCGCGGTCACGACGGGACCGATCCGTGCGTGGTGGGGGCGTACGTACTGGCGGGGTTGTGTCAGGTGAAGAGCCGCGCCAGCAGGATCGCCCATGCCGCGACCAGGAGGAGCACAGCAGCGACGGCGAGGACGAGGTAGCCGATACGGAACCGTGAACCGGGGGCCGGTGTCGCCCGCAGGCGGGGCTCGCGCGTGTGCTCCTACTGTGCGCGCCGCACGTTGCCGTGAAGTCGGCGCAGCAGTGCGACAGCAAGCACGCAGGAGCCGTCGGCCACCGCCACCGCGACCAGTGGCGCGTCAGTGATGCGGTCACCGGCGCCCCACACGATCGCGCCGGGGATGCCGATGAGTACCAGCGCAGCAACCACGAGCGGCTCCGCCAGGAGCCGTGGGAGCACAGGACGGCTGCTCACTGCGGGAGTTGTCATGCAACGACCGAACGGCAGGACGCCAGTGCACGGGAGGGCGCCAACCACCCGCACAGCACGCGAGAAGCCAAGGGGCTGACAGCAGCACGGCATCCCGGGCGCTGCTGTCGTCTGAACGCCGGATGATTGAGAAGACCGCCGTACGGAAGGTGTCTCCGAGTAGCCGGTGCCAGCTCCGACGCCTGAATCGTTTCCGGATCCCGCGGCAGCAACTGCCGTTCATGCAGGGCGTGTTGAGGCACCCTCCAGGAGCTAAGCTGCGCGACTACGTGCAGGTGGGACGGTCCGCTGCCTGACCGCACGGTGCCGGGCACCGCGCCCGCATCGCCCCTGCGCCCGCAGCGACACTTGCCCCACTCACAGGAGATCCGGTGACTACTCGCCCGACACCCCCTCCCAACGACCAAGCCACGCCCCTGACTGACGCTGCCCCGCCCCCGGGGTGTCCTGCCCACGAACTCGGGCCCGGGGGGATAGCACGCCTCTACGGACCGGGGCACGACGGGAACCCGTACGAGCTCTACGAGCGGCTGCGGGAAGAACACGGTGCGGTCGCTCCGGTATTGCTGCCCGGAGACCTTGAGGCCTGGCTGGTCCTGGGTCACCGGGAGAACCTGGAGGTCTCCCGCACACCCTCTCTCTACTCCCGTGATCCGAGCTACTGGCAGGCCATGCGGCAGGGCCTGGTGCCTGCGGACCATCCGCTCGCACCGGTTACGACACCGCAGCCCATCTGCGCATTCGCGGATGGGGA
>DATMEI010000675.1:0-6399 GCA_035556995.1 Streptomyces sp. | reverse complement strand
TGCCGTGATCATCCTGCTCGTCGTCACGGGCATGCGGCGGCTCATCATGGACGCCATCCCGCAGGCCATGAAGCACGCCATCACCATGGGCATCGGCCTCTTCGTCACCCTCATCGGCTTCGTACAGGCCGGCTTCGTCACCAGCATGCCGGGGCCCGGCGGCGTCGCGGGCGCCAAGCCTCTACAGCTCGGCACCCACGACATGCTCACCGGCTGGCCGGTTCTCTGCTTCGCCGTCACGGTGCTGCTCGTCTTCGCCCTGCACGTACGCCGGGTGCCCGGCGCCATCCTCATCGGCATCGTCGGCGGCACGGCCGTGGCCGGAGCGGTCCACCACTTCGCAGGACTGGGAAAGAAGGACTGGGGCGGCCGGAACGCGCCCGAGATCTCCGGAAGCGTCGTGAGCACACCCGACTTCGGACTGTTCGGCAAGGTCTCCTTCGACGGCATCGCGGATGTCGGCGCCGTCACCGTCGGCATCATCGTCTTCACCCTCGTACTGGCGGGCTTCTTCGACGCCATCGGCACCATCATCGGCATCGGCCAGCAGGCCGGGCTCGCCGACAGCGACGGCCGCATGCCGGGTCTGAACAAGGCCCTCGCCATCGACGGCGCGGGCGGCGTGGCCGGCGGCATCGCGGGTGCGTCCGGGCAGACCGTCTTCGTGGAGTCGACCGCCGGGGTCGGCGACGGCGCACGTACGGGCCTGGCAAGCGTCGTGACCGGACTCGGCTTCTCGCTGTGCCTGTTCTTCACGCCGCTGGCGCAGGTCATCCCGACGCAGGTCGCGGCTGCGGCGCTCGTCGTCATCGGCGCGATGATGATGACCAGCGCCCGGCACATCGACTGGAACGACCCGGCCACCACCGTGCCGGTCTTCCTGACGATGGTGCTGATGCCCTTCACGTACTCGATCACCGCGGGCATCGCCGCCGGCAGCATCTCCTACGTCCTGATCAAGGCAGCACAGGGAAGGTGGCGCGACCCCGGGTGGTTGATGTGGGCGCTGGCAGCCGTCTTCCTGCTGTACTTCGCGCTCAGCCCGCTGGAGGGCTGGCTCGGTTAGGCAGCCGCCGCCTCCGCCCGCCACCCCGCGTAGGCTCGCAAGACGCAGCCCCAGAGCGTGCCCGTAAAGGAGCCCCCGATGCTGGACCTCGCCGCCGAACTGCACCGATGGTGCCAGGAGGAGCGTGCCTTCGCCGTCGCCACCGTCGTGGCTGTGAGCGGCAGCGCGCCACGGCAGCCGGGTGCCGCGCTCGCCGTCGACGCCGGCGGCGAGGCGGTAGGCAGCGTCTCCGGCGGGTGCGTCGAGGGCGCCGTGTACGAGCTGTGCCAGGAGACGATGGCCTCCGGCCGTACGGTGCTCGAACGCTTCGGCTACAGCGACGAGGACGCCTTCGCTGTGGGGCTCACCTGCGGGGGAGTCATCGACATCCTGGTCACGCCCGTAGGTGCGGGCTCCTCCGCCCGCGCCATGTACGCCGAGGCGCTGGCCGCAGCCGCGCAGGGCCGTGCGGTCGCGCTCACCCGCGTCGTCGGGGGACCGGAGGAGCTGCCGGGGGGCGTGCTGTACGTACCGGCCGACGGCGAGGCCTCCGGCGCCCTCGGCGGCTCCGACGGGCTGGACGCGAGAGCTGTCGCCGAGGCCCGCGCCCTGCTGGACGCGGGCCGTACGGCCACGGTCGGCGTCGGCGGCGACGGCGACCCCGAGTGCGGCCCCCCGGTGACGCTGCTGGTCGAATCGAGCGCGCCTCCGCCGCGGATGCTCGTCTTCGGTGCGATCGACTTCGCGAGCGCGCTGGCCCGCACGGGCTCCTTCCTCGGCTACCGGGTCACCGTCTGCGACGCCCGCCCCGTCTTCGCGACCACCGCCCGCTTCCCCGACGCGGACGAGGTCGTCGTCGAGTGGCCGCACCGCTACCTCGACTCCCAGGAGCTGGACGCCCGTACCGTCGTGTGCGTACTGACACACGACGCCAAGTTCGATGTGCCGCTGCTGGAACGGGCGTTGAGGCTTCCCATCGCCTACGTCGGTGCCATGGGCTCCCGCCGCACCCACCTCGCACGGCTGTCGCAGCTGCGCGATGCGGGCCTGAGCGACGGCGAACTGGCCCTGCTGCACTCCCCGATCGGGCTCGACCTGGGCGCCCGTACGCCGGAGGAGACGGCGCTGTCGATCGCCGCGGAGATCGTCGCCGTACGGCACGGCGGCAGCGGCGTCCCCCTCACCGGAGCGCACACCCCGATCCACCGCGAGGCGGGTGCAGTGCCCCGGGGCCCGCTGCTCGGGCAACTGCCGTGAGCGCCGCCGCGGCGGGGCCAGGCCCGGTGCCGGACTCCGTGCCCGGCTGACCGTCCAGCAGTGCGAGCCCCACCGGCGTGAGCATGTGACGCACCGCGTTGCGCTGCCTGTTGCTGGTGATCAGACCGCCGCTGCGCAGAACAGCGGCGTGCTCGCTCGCGGAAGAGACGGAGACCCCTGCCCGCCGGGCCAGTTCGCTGGTGGTGCAGTTGCCGCCGACGGACTGCAGCACGGCGGCCCTCGTGTGCCCGAGGAGCCGGGCGAGGTGCGCGCCCGTCTCGTCTGCGGTGTCGCCGGTGGGATGCCCGGAACGGCCAGGTGCCCGCGCCGGATACACAAGCGTCGGCGGCAGGGACGGGTCGGCCAGTGCGACGGGCGTACGGCGGCAGAAGAAGGACGGAATCAGCAGCAGCCCCCGTCCGTGCAGATGCACGTCGCTCTCGACGGGGTAGTCGCATTCCAGCACCGGCGGCTTCCAGCGGATGCCCGGCCCGAACGTGCGCAGCATCGCGTCGGTGCCGCTGTACCACTGGACGCGCGCCCGCCAGGTGCGGTCCGCCTCGATGCCTGAACAGACGCGCTGCCACGACGCGCCGAACGCGATCCGCCGGTAGTCGCACAGCGCCGTGCCGAGCTGGTGCAGCACGGGCGCGGAGCCCTCGGCGACGGAACGCGTCCACGAACAGGGCGACCCGCTGGCGGTCAACTTCTCGATCTGGCCTTGCAGTTGGCGGCGTGGAGTGGAGAGCAGCGACTCCACGCCCGCCTCGAATCCCACCGAACCTTCCGGCGGCGTGAGGAAGTCCGGGAAGTAGCCGCGGGCGGGCACGAGCGGCAGGAGCAGCCGCAGCGACGCGGCACCGTTCTGCAGCACATGTCTTCGCCAGTCGGCCAGTACGGGTTCCCGGTTCCTCTCCTGGAGTTGATGCAGACTCAGGACCGACTCCCACAGCGGGTCCGGTCCGTCGGCGACCCTCGTACGGGCAATGTCGCCGGCAGTGAAATGCACACGCAGCATGAATCCCCCGATGTACCAAGCGTGTTCGCGCCGCTCTGCCGCAGCTGCAGCCGACCTTGCTGTGCGGGCTTGTCCCGCGGCAAGTCAAATGCCGTACTTGGGACAACGGGACGTCCCGGGCTCCGTGAGCTGCTAATTTCCATCGAAGTGGGACGGGCCGGGCGGGCGTCCCAGACCGGGGGGAACGGCAGGAGGGGGCAGCGATGTCATCGGGGAGGGGGAATCCCGCTCCGTCGGCGCTGGGGGAGGAACTGGAGGCGCTCAAGCGGCGCAGCGGACGCAGCTACGCGGCTCTGGCCCACCGCACCGGGCTGAGCCGGTCCACGCTTCACCGTTACTGCCAGGGCATCACCGCGCCGGGAACGTTCGGTGCGGTCGAGCGGATCGCACGCGTCTGCGGGGCGGACGAGCAGGAGGTGGACCGTCTCTACCGGGCCTGGCGGCGGGCGGTCGGCGAGCAAGGCGACGTGGACGAGGGCCCTCTCTCCGTCCCCGATGCCGAGCCGGACAGCCGGCGTTCTGTCCTCCTGCGGGCCTTACATGTCCACTTCTGGCTGCGGGCCGCGGCGCTGCTGGTCGTTCTCGTCGTCACCTCGCTCGTCACGACGGCCTCCTATCTGGGCGGTCCCGATGACGACACCAGTGCGGGGACGGTGGGTGAAGCCGGGGCCGCCGACGGACAGAGATTCAAGGGACCGGACTGGTCCGTCGTTCCACGCCGCGTGCCGTCGGAGTTCTTCGGCCTCACGCTGAACACCGACACCGGGCGCATGCCGGGTTTCCGCACAGGCGCCGTACGGCTGTGGGACAGCGAGACACGCTGGGGCACCATCGAATCCGAGCGCGGCCACTACGACTGGTCGACGGTGGACCGCATGGTGGAGGGTGCCGAACGGGACGGGCTGCCCGTCCTGTTCACTCTTTCCGGTACGCCGCTGTGGGCGGGGGGCGAGGACGGCCGCCGGAGCGCCTACCCGGACGCCCTTGCCTCACCTCCCGACAACCTCAAGGACTGGGACCGCTTCGTCAGAGAGGTCGTGGAGCGCTACGGCAACCGCGTCGAGTCGTACGAACTGTGGGACTACCCCAGCCACCCGCTGCACTACGCCGGAAGCATCTCCACCCTCGCGGAGATGGTCGAGCGTGCCGCCCGGATCATCCACCGGACCGACCGGGGAGCGCTGGTGGCCTGCCCGTCCTTCGGGGAGCTGTGGACGGAGCACGGCCGGGACCTGCTGCGGAAGTTCGCGCGGACGGGGGCGTACAAGAGCTGCGACGCCGCGGCGCTGAAACTGCCGCCGCGCAAGGCCACCGGGCGCCCGGAGGAGATCATCGAACTCGCCGTCCAGGTGCACGACGTCCTCTACGAGGAAGGTGTCGTAGGTGTCCCGCTCTGGAACACCGGCACCGACAGGGACGTCGCCGTCGCCGAGCCTCTGGACGCCCGGCAGGCCCGTGACTACGCGGTGCGCTTCTACCTGTCAGGGCTGTACGCCTGGCAGTACGGCGTGCGGCGGATGTACTTCTACAGCTGGGGCAGCATCCGCGTCCCCCTCGTGGTGCAGCCTGTCGCCGGCCGCCCGACGGCGGCCGGGCGGCGGATGGATCGCCTCGCGCGGTGGCTCGACGGTGCCGCCGTCGTCGCCTGCGGCAAGGGCGGACGTATGGGGCTGGCGGAGGGCGCGTACACCTGCCGCTTCGAGCGCGACGGCAAACGGCTCGACGTCTTCTGGACCACCCGCGGCCGCGCCCGCCTGACGCTCGCCGAGAGCGCGCACCGCCTGCGTCACATGGACGGCAGGACGGCACGCGCCCAGGCCGGCGACCGGATCAGCTTCGGCGAGGAGCCGGTGCTGATCGAACACCGCGCGGGGTGAACTCCCGGCCGCTCCATGCGGCGCCCGACGAGTTCCTCCTCGGCTGAGGCCGGCAATGCCGTCTCGGCGGCGGTGACTTCGGGCATCGCCCTTCTGCCCGGGGCCGTTCGCCACCTGCCTCATGAGCACCGCGTCCCTCCGTTCCCCCGTCGACGGAGAGTCTGCGTGCTGCGCGCGTGGTCTCACCACGTGTTACGGGCGACGCCGAAACACGTGTACCGGGGGAGCGGACGCAGGACCGGGAAGGGACGCGTGCGCAGCAGGAGCGCGCCGCCGCCTGCCCGCCCTGCCGGTCAGCTCCCGGCGCCCCGCATCATGCTCGCCCAGCCGCCCTGGACCATGGTCTGGAAGTACCACTCTCCGTCCTGCTTGACGAGGATGTCCGCGTAGCGCATCTGCCGGCTCTGCCCGCCCACCGTCATCGTGGATTCGGTGAAGACCACGGCAAGGCTGCGGGTGAGGAACTGCGGTGTGCGCTGCGACTCGAAGTGGACGTCCTCGCCGCCGCTTTCACCCAAGACGCCGGTCATGGTCCGGACGAACTCCTCGCGGGTCCACTGCCCGGTCCAGCCGGTGCCGGGCCCGGGGTCGTCCGTCACGAGGTTCAGAGGGAAGAGCGCCATCGATGCCATGGCCTCGACGTCGGCGTCCGCCGAGTGGGCGTCGTACCGCGCGAACCACGCCTCCAGGTCGCGGTGGTCCTGGTCGCTCGGTGTGCCTGTCGTGGTCTCCTGCACGGAGCCTCCTGAAGCAATTGGTCAAACTTGACTACTGCGTTTCCCCGACAGGGTCTGCCCTGAACGTGGATTAGTCAAACTTGATTAACCGAAAGCCGTCAGAAGAGCTTCACGTCCGCCAGCACCGCGAGGTGGTCCGAGTCGGGCAGTTCGAGGAACCGGGCCTCGACAGCCGTCAGCGGATCACTGACCAGTACGTGGTCGATCTGCGCCCCCATCGGACGCGCCTTGTTGTTCGGCCAGGTCGGCGTGCGGGACTGACCCGTGAGCCGGGCGGCGTCGTTGAGACCCGTGTGCAGGACGTCCCGGAACGCCGCATGGTCCTGCGAGGCGTTGAAATCTCCCGCGATGACGGTCGGTGTCCCGTCCCGCGAAGTGCTGTACGCGCGAAGCCGGTCGAGTTCCTCGCGCCAGCTGCCCAGCGCGTCCGGACGGGGCGGCATCGGATGCGCGACCTGCAGCCGC
>DATMEI010000674.1:0-4485 GCA_035556995.1 Streptomyces sp. | reverse complement strand
AAAACTTGGTAATCGCAGTCGCTGTTACTCGTAGTAAGTGACGTTGTGAGCTTTGGTCGTTGATGTCCAGGTTGATTCCGGGCATCCCGACCAGGGGGTGACGACACTGTGTGTCTGCCCTATGCTGATCGGCCGCCGTCCAGTTATCTGGCCGTTACTCGCTGGTAACGCACCCCCTTGTGCGCAGCCTTCGGATGGACCACGATCGGCCAAGCTCGGTCCATTGCCAGCAGCCCGGCAACCATTCGGCGCATCGCAGGCATTGGATCCCCACCGAGCAGGCCGGCAAGCAAGCTTGAGCCCCATCCAGTACCACCGCCGGTCTTCCGGACAGGGGGGTCTCCGCCGAACTGGCAGAGCCTGTCCGAACAAAGCAGGTTGCGCGTGAGCGTGGCCAGTGGTTGTCGCTCGGGGGTGATCGCCGACAGCTCGGACGTGACGTACTCCGTACGTCTGTCGATGACGGCGCTCTCCTTCCCGAGGACGTAGCACTTCTCCCATCCCAGGTCAGGGAGCGGGCCGTTTCAGGAGCGGTTCGTCCAGGCCGGAGATGTACGTCCGAGAAGGAGGAAAGTCATGGAGTCCCTGGCTCGTGGCGGGACCAGATGGAAGCGGTTCGCCGTCGTCATGGTGCCGAGTGTCGCTGCGACCGCAGCTATCGGTGTCGCCCTTTCGCAGGGCGCGCTTGCGGCATCGTTCAGCGTCTCCGGCCAGCAGTTCAAGATCAGCGCCGATCGACTGCAAGGCACCGGGTTCGTTCAGTACGGCGCCGTCGACTCGACGAAGGTCGGTCAGAAGCCGGTCGCCGTTGTCGGCTTCAACTCGGCGAAGATCAAGAATCTTTGCCAGTCGGTCGTCGTGCCGGTGCCGGCATTCGGCGATGTGACGATGAAGCTCGGCGCGGGCGCCGCAGGCAGCCCAGAGGTCGAGGCGAAGAAGCTTTACGTCGACGCCGACCAAATAGGCGCCAACGCGACGTTCAACAACATCGACATCGGCGTCGCAGCGGACGAGACCACCAAGGGTCCCGGTCCGAACAAGGGCGACAAGTACGCGCCGGGTTCGTTCGCACAGCAGGCCGACAGCGCGACATTCACGGATGTCAAGCAGCGCGCCTGGGCGACCACTGCCGGCACGTTCAAGCTCAGCGGTCTCAAGATGGCCGTGAAGAAAGGCAAGAACGAGTGCTACTGACAGGCACTCACTGACCGGACGGGTGCGGAGCGGCTGCTCCTTGCTGCTCCGCACCCCTGCGGTCGGCTTCACCAACGCAAGCTTTGTGCCAGTCCCGAGGAGCTGTACGACATGAGCGCCGAGACGCGACAAAGGCTGACTTCCGGATTCGGCCAGAAGCGCAGTTCGTTCCGGGACTGGCGTGGACAGCGCCCGTTCACGGGCGGGTTGCTGACGCTGCTCGCCGGTATTCCCATCATGTACATCCCGTATCACAACCTCACGCTGGGTTCCCTGACGATCCGGATGTCGACGACAGCGGGCGCAGGCTCGCTGATCATCGGTGCTCTGCTGATCGTGCTCGGGCTCACGATGTGGTTCCAGCCCCACTCCCGGGTGTTCGCCGGTATCGCGGCGATTCTGCTGGTCCTGGTGGCCCTCGTCGTCTCGAACTTCGGCGGTTACTTGATCGGCTTCCTGCTGGGGCTGATCGGTGGTGCACTCGGTGTCTCCTGGGGTCCGGGCAAGCCACTCCCCAAGAGCGAGCGCGGGAGTGACGAGCCCGAGGACACGGGCACGACGGAGAGGACACCGTCGAGCCCCACGTACTCCTCCGGGGCCGGGTCTTCAGCGCCCGGATCCGCGGGTGCGTCGGGCAGGGACGCGGGCTCGGGCACCGGCCCCCAGGGGACGGCCCAGGACGACCTTTCAGTCTTTGGAACGGCTCCGTCGACCGGAGTCGATGCGAACCACGGGAACGGGAGGCACCGTGCCGGGTGACGAGGTGCATGAGGAGGCGGGTACGTCGGCGCAACAAGCGGCCGACGCCGGCCGCGAAAGAATCGGACCGCGTCACGCGGCTCCGAGGAAACCGCTGCTGAACCGTCTGCATGTCCCCGCGGGCAAGGCGATAGCCATGGCGGCCATGCCGTCCGCGGTCCTGATGGGCATGGGGATCACTCCCCAGCTGGCCAGCGCCAAGCCGTTGCCCAAGAGCCCCTTCAAGGGCGGTTCTTGTGTGTCCCAGCCTGACAAGGAGGAGACGCAGGACAAGGAGGACAAGGAGCAGGCGGCGAAGATAAAGGCCGCCAAGGAGAAGGCCGAGGCCAAGAAGAAGGCCGAAGCCGAGAAGGAGCGCGAGAGCTCCGACGGCGACGGGTCCGGCTCCTCCAAGCCCGAGCCCAGCCCCTCGGAGTCCTCCTCGTCCGGCGGTTCGGGCGGCGGTTCGGCAGAGCCCGAGCCGAGCCCGTCAGAGTCCGAGGAAGAGGACGACGGAGGGCTTCTCGGCGGCGTGGGCGACGCGATCGGCGACATCCTCACCCCCAAGGAGAAGGCGGAGAAGGAGAAGGAGGAGGAAGCTGAGGAGAAGGCCGAGGCCGCTCCCAGCCCTTCAGCCTCCGACTCCGGTTCGGGCTCGTCCGAGTCCGGCACCAAGCCGGCCGACGACGCACTCGGCAAGGTCGGCGACGGGCTCAAGGACACGACCGACAAGCTGGGCAAGACTGCCGATGGTGCCAAGGAGGCGCTGCCCGGCAAGAAGTCCGAGTCCCAGAAGGCCGCGAAGGGCGGGGAGAAGGACTTCCCCTGCGTCGAGGAGAAGAAGGTCGCGGGGGACGACGAGCAGACCCCGGCCACGCTGCCCAACGACCCGTGGACGCTGAAGGCCAGCTCCCTCGGACTGCACGGCCTGGACTACGAGGGCGTCGTCAACATCCGTACGGCGGACGGCAAGACGAAGCAGGCACTGAAGTTCACCGCCGACAGCGTCGACATCGGCGACCTGCACCAGATCGTGGACGGCCCGAACGGCACCCAGTACCACGTACGGGCCGCCGAGGGCTCCACGTCCACGGTCAAGGGCGGCAAGGTCACCATGTACACGGAGGAGCTCAAGGGCAACCTCTTCGGGCTGATCCCGATCGTTTTCGACCCCGAGCACCCGCCGCCGCTGAACATCCCGGAGGCCTACTTCACCAACGTGGAGGTGACCCAGGCCGGTCAGTTCGGCGGCAATCTGACCGTGCCGGGGTTGCGCAACACCATCGAGTAAAGCCACCGCCGAGCTTCTCCGGGAGCCGCATACAGCAGGGCCCGCGACCTCACAACGAGGTCGCGGGCCCTGCTTGTTGCTGCGCTTCGACGGCTTCGACGGCCGCTTCAGCCGGCTTGCGTGCCGCCCAGGTGGTGCACACGGACCATGTTCGTGGTGCCCGGGACGCCGGGCGGGGAGCCCGCCGTGATGAGCATGGTGTCGCCCTCGTCGTAGCGCTGGAGCTTCAGCAGCTCCGCGTCGACCAGCTCGACCATCTCGTCGGTGTGCTGGACGTGCGGCACCACGTAGGTCTCCACGCCCCAGCTCAGGGTGAGTTGGTTGCGCGTCTCGGGTTCGGTGGTGAAGGCGAGGATCGGCTGGCAGGCGCGGTAGCGGGAGAGCCGCCGCGCGGTGTCGCCGGACTTGGTGAAGGCGACCAGCGCCTTGCCGTCCAGGAAGTCCGCCATCTCCGCAGCCGCGCGGGCCACCGAACCGCCTTGCGTACGGGGCTTCTTGCCCGGCACGAGCGGCTGGAGCCCGCGGCTGAGCAGCTCTTCCTCGGCCGCCTCGACGATCTTGCACATCGTCTTGACCGTCTCGACCGGGTACTGCCCGACCGAGGACTCCGCCGAGAGCATCACCGCGTCCGCGCCGTCCAGGATCGCGTTGGCCACGTCGGAGGCCTCGGCGCGCGTGGGACGGGAGTTGGTGATCATCGACTCCATCATCTGCGTCGCCACGATCACCGGCTTGGCGTTGCGGCGGCACAGCTCGATGAGGCGCTTCTGCACCATCGGCACGCGCTCCAGCGGGTATTCGACGGCCAGGTCGCCGCGCGCGACCATCACGCCGTCGAAGGCCATCACGACCGCTTCCATGTTCTCGACCGCCTGCGGCTTCTCCACCTTGGCGATCAGCGGTACGCGCCGGCCGGCCTCGTCCATGATCCGGTGGACGTCGCGTACGTCGGAGGCGTCCCGCACGAAGGAGAGCGCGACCATGTCGCAGCCCATCCGCAGCGCGAACTTCAGGTCCTCGATGTCCTTTTCGGACAGCGCCGGGACGTTGACCGCAGCGCCCGGCAGGTTGATCCCCTTGTGGTCGGAGATCACGCCGCCCTCGATGACGATGGTGCGTACGTGGGGCCCGTCCACCTCGGTCACCTGAAGGGCGACGTTGCCGTCGTTGATCAGCACGGCGTCGCCCTTGGTGACGTCGCCCGGAAGCCCCTTGTAGGTGGTGCCGCAGATCGTCTTGTCGCCCGCGACGTCCTCGGTGGT
>DATMEI010000673.1:0-3965 GCA_035556995.1 Streptomyces sp. | reverse complement strand
CCGCCGAGCAGCGCGGAAGGTGAGAACCGCACGGCGCGGAAGCTGAGGCGCTACCCGGGGTTTGCCGCCACCGCGGCCGTCGCCTTGCGTGCCGCGACCAGCACCGGGTCCCACACCGGGGAGAAGGGCGGCGCGTAGCCCAGGTCGAGGTAGGTCATCTGCTCGACCGTCAGCCCGGCCGTCAGTGCGACGGCTGCGATGTCCACGCGCTTGCCCGCGCCCGTACGTCCCACGATCTGCGTGCCAAGCAGCCGCCCGGTGCCCCGCTCGGCGAGCATCTTCACGCGCATCGATTCGGCGCCGGGGAAGTAGCCCGCGCGGCTCGTGGCGTCCGTTGTGACCGTCACGAACTGCAGCCCGACCTTCCGTGCCTGAGCCTCCAGCAGGCCGGTTCGGGCGATCTCCAGGTCGCAGACCTTGCTGACGGCTGTGCCGACGACACCGGGGAAGGTCGCGTAGCCGCCGCCGATGTTCGCTCCGATGACCTGCCCGTGCTTGTTGGCGTGCGTGCCCAGCGCGATGTGCCGGGTGCGGCCCGAGACGAGGTCGAGCACCTCGACGCAGTCGCCCCCCGCCCAGATGTTCTCCCGCCCGCGTACCCGCATGGCCAGATCGGTCAGCAGCCCGCCGGACTCACCGAGGGGCAGCCCGGCGTCACGCGCGAGCGAGGTCTCCGGGGCGACGCCCAGCCCCAGCACGACCACGTCGGCGGGATAGGTGGTGTCCTCGGTTGTGACGGCGCATGCGCGTCCCCCCTCGCCGGTCTCGACAGCTGTGACGGCTGCGCCGGTCACGACCTCCATGCCCATGCCGCACATCGCGTCGCGCACCAGCTCGCCCATGTCCGGGTCGAGCGTCGTCATGGGCTGCTCGGCCTGGTCCAGCACCGTCACTTCGTATCCGCGCACCGTCAGGGCCTCGGCCATCTCCACACCGATGTAACCCGCGCCGACGACGACCGCCTGCCGCTTGCGTGACCCTGAGTCCGTCTCCGTCTCCGTCTCCGTCTCGGTCGCCTCGAGCGCGTTCAGCAGCGCCTGGCCGTCCTCCAGGGACTGCACGCCGTGCACGCCGTCGGCGTCGATCCCCGGCAGCGGCGGACGCACCGGCCGGGCGCCCGTCGCGATGACCAGTTCGTCGAAATCGGTCCACTCCTCATGTCCGGGCTCCGGCGTCAGCTCGCGCGTACGCACTCGCCGGCCGTCGACGTCGATCGCCGTGACCTCGGTACGCATCCGCAGGTCGATGCCGCGCTCGCGGTGCTTCTGCGGCGTACGGGCGATCAGGTCGTCCCGCTCCGGAACGGAACCGCCGATCCAGTACGGGATTCCGCAGGCCGAGTAGGAGGTGAAGTGGCCGCGCTCGAAGGCGATGATCTCCAACTCGTCCGGGCCCAGGTGCCTGCGGGCCTGGGAGGCGGCCGACATGCCCGCCGCGTCACCTCCGACGACGACCATCCGGCGTGCAGCAGCCATGATCCGTGCTCCCTCCGTCTCCTGGGCGCGTGACGTCCCGCGTGCGGGTGCCCCACTACAGCAGTGCCAACTGCCGCACAGCGTCCACGTACCCCGTGCAAGAGTTGCCGCATGCGTGTGATCGTGATCGGCGGCGGGATCTCCGGGCTGGCCGCGGCCCATCGGCTGCTGGCAGGCGGAGCCTCGGTGACCGTGCTGGAGGCGTCCCCGCGGCTGGGCGGCAAGCTGCTCACGGGGGAGATCGCCGGGTCCGCCACTGTCGACCTCGGCGCGGAGTCGATGCTCGCGCGGCGCACCGAAGCGGTGGAGCTCGCGCGGGACGTGGGCCTGGGCGAGGAGCTGGAGCCGCCGACGACCGCGAGTGCAGCCATCTGGTCGCGGGGTGAGATGTGCCCGATGCCCAAGGGCCATGTGATGGGCGTACCCGGTGAACCCGAGGCACTGCGCGAACTGCTCTCCGCCGCCGGTCTCACCCGCCTCGCGCAGGACGCCGAACTGCCCCCGACGGAGGTCGGCGACGACGTCGCGATCGGTGAGTACGTGGCGGCACGGCTCGGCCGTGAGGTCGTGGACCGGCTCGTCGAGCCGCTGCTCGGCGGTGTGTACGCGGGCGACGCGTACCGGATCTCGATGCGCGCCGCGGTGCCGCAGCTGTACGAGGTGGCGCGCGGCGGGCGTTCGCTGCTGTCCGGGGTGCGCAAGCTGCAGGCTCAGGCGCCTGTACGGGCCGGGGGCTCACCGGTCTTCATGGGGATCAGGGGCGGCGTCGGACGGCTTCCGGGGGCGGTGGCGGCGGCGTGCCGCGCGGCCGGAGCTCAGATCCGTACGGGTGCTGCTGTACGGACGCTGCGCTCCGGCGCCGGAGCCGATGCCGGCGGCGCACGATGGCAGGTGGTCACCGAGGGCGGCGAAGTGCTCAGCGCCGACGCGGCCGTACTCGCCGTGCCCGCCCCGCAGGCCGCACGGCTGCTGGCCGGTGAGGCACCCGCGGCGGCGGCCGGACTGGACGAGGTGGAGTACGCGTCCATGGCGCTGGTCACCATGGCCTTCCGCCGCTCGGACATGGAGCACGCACCGCGCGGCAGCGGCTTCCTGGTGCCGCCGGTGGACGGGCACGCCATCAAGGCGTCCACCTTCTCCAGCAACAAGTGGGGCTGGGTGGCGGGCCAGGACCCGGAGCTGTTCGTGCTGCGGACCTCGCTCGGGCGGTACGGGGAGGAAGCGGTCCTCGAACGCGAGGACTCCGGACTGGTGGAGCTGTCCCTGCGCGATCTGCGGGCGGCCACCGGGCTGTCGGCGCAGCCCGTCGACCAGCTGGTGAGCCGCTGGAGCGGCGGGCTGCCGCAGTACCCCGTCGGCCATACGGAGCGAGTGGCCCGCGTCTGTACGGCCCTGGCCGCGGCGCCCGGTCTGGCGGTGTGCGGGGCCGTGTACGAAGGGGTCGGCATCCCCGCCTGCATCGCGAGCGGACAGCGCGCTGCGGAGGAGACCCTCGCGCAGGCCGTGCAGGACAGCGCGCGAGAATAGAGCCATGACAGCTGCACCGGACAAGGCGCCCCACGCGGGCAAGAAGGCCAAGGACCTCAACGAGGTCATCCGATACACCCTGTGGTCGGTCTTCCGGCTGCGCGACCTCCTTCCCGAGGACCGCACCGGATACGCGGACGAGGTGGAGGAGCTGTTCGGACAGCTCGCCGCGAAGGACGTCACAGTGCGCGGCACCTACGACGTCTCCGGGCTGCGCGCCGACGCGGACCTCATGATCTGGTGGCACGCGGAGTCCTCCGACGCGCTCCAGGACGCCTACAACCGCTTCCGGCGTACGCGGCTGGGGCGCGCCCTGGAGCCTGTGTGGTCGAACATGGCCCTGCACCGTCCGGCCGAGTTCAACAAGTCGCACGTTCCGGCCTTCGTGGCAGGCGAGGAGCCGCGCGCGTACGTGAGCGTCTATCCGTTCGTCCGCTCCTACGAGTGGTATCTGCTGCCGGACGAGGACCGCCGCCGGATGCTCGCCGACCACGGCAAGATGGCCCGCGGCTTCCCGGACGTACGGGCCAACACGGTGCCCGCCTTCTCGCTCGGCGACTACGAGTGGATCCTCGCGTTCGAGGGCGACGAACTGCACCGCATCGTCGACCTCATGCGTCACCTGCGCGGCTCGGAGGCGCGGATGCACGTACGGGAAGAGGTGCCCTTCTACACGGGGCGGCGCAAGCCGGTCGCGGAGCTGTTGGCGGGGCTGAGCTAGCTCCCGTCCGGGGTGGGCGCGGGGCGGGCGGCGCATTCGGCTGCGCGGCCCGGTGTCTTGCCGTCCAGCAGGTACGCCGCCAGGTGTCTGTCCGCGCACTTGTTGCCGCCGGTGACGCCGTGAGTGCCCGCGCCCCTCTCGGTGACGAGGGAAGAGCCGGACAGCCGCTTCCACGTCTCCAGCGCGCCCGCGTAGGGGGTGGCCGGGTCGCGGGTGGCCGCGAGCAGCAGCACGGGCGGGAG
>DATMEI010000672.1:0-24566 GCA_035556995.1 Streptomyces sp. | reverse complement strand
GGCCGTCGAAGGTGCCGTTGGTGAACTCGAAGCGCACACCGAGCTCTTTGCTCATGGCGTCGGCGAGGTCGGGGTCGAGCCCGACTATCTCCTTGCCGATCTTGTACTCCATGGGCTTGTAGGCGGCGTCCGTGCCGACCTTGATGACGCCCTCGTCCTGGATCTTCTTCGGCAGCTTGTCGAAGAGGGGGGCCTTGCTGCCTTCCACCTTCGAGCCACCGCCGCCGGAGCCCGTCTGGTCCCCGCAGCCGGCGAGCAGCAGTGCGCCCGTCACCGCGACGGCGACGGGCCCGGCAATCCGGGTGCGCCTTCTGAGCGTGACGACCGGGCGTCGGGGAGTGCGAGCGGTCATGGCGGTGTCCTCCTGCGGATGAGCTGCGGCCGGTCGGGCACACACCTTCGGGTGTCACGACCGCGGGGGTATGCGGCTGGGATGGGGAAATCCTGCCATCCGTTCGGGCGGTAACAGACGGCTGGAGAGTCAAAATCGGATAACGGAGCCCGCAATCCGAATACAGGTCGCTCACGCATCGCGTACAAGATGTCGCATTCAGTCGGCTGGAGACCTTCGACACATCTTCGACGGCGCCAAGTCCGTTGCCGTACGGGCTGTTGGGGCGGAGAGATCCTGGACGACCGGCCACCTTCCGACTGTTCTGTCAGCTAATGTCCGGTTGCTGGCTCCTGGCGCGCAGGAAGTGGGTCGTAACTGAGGGGCCTTGTCCGGTACAAAGGTCGATTACACCCCTCACCCGGGGACCAGGGCGCGTGTGCGGCGCGCCCGGCGTTCGTCTCCCTCGGGTCTCGACGGCCCGCAGGGATCCCGCCCGGGCCGGTCGGCCCGGGGCCACCACCTGGGCGGCGGCCAACCGCCGGCCAGGAAACGGACGTGGTTGCCCGCCCGTTCCTCAACCAGGGAGCGGCCACATCAAGAAGATTCGACAAAGGGGTTCGACAAAGTGGCAGCGGAGATCGTCAATCCGAAGGACGGCCTGGACGAGGACATCATCGATCCGGCCTTCGCCCTGCACCGCGGCGGCAAGATGGCAGTGCAGGCGACCGTCCCGGTGCGTAACGCCGAGGAACTGTCCCTCGCCTACACGCCCGGCGTCGCCAAGGTCTGCAGCGCCATCGCACGCCAGCCTGAACTGGTCGACGACTACACCTGGAAGTCGCAGGTGGTCGCGGTCGTCACGGACGGCAGTGCGGTCCTCGGCCTGGGTGACATCGGCGCGGAGGCTTCCCTTCCGGTGATGGAGGGCAAGTCCATTCTCTTCAAGCAGTTCGGCGGCGTGGACGCGTTCCCGGTCGCGCTCGACTGCCGGGACACGGACGAGATCGTGGAGACCGTCGCCCGGCTCGCGCCGTCCTTCGGCGGCGTCAACCTCGAGGACATCGCGGCGCCCCGCTGCTTCGAGATCGAGGCCAAGCTCAAGGCGAGGCTCGATGTTCCGGTCTTCCACGACGACCAGCACGGCACGGCCATCGTCACTCTGGCCGCGCTTCGCAACGCGGCACGTCTGACGGGACGGCCGCTCGGTGACCTCCGTACGGTCATCTCCGGTGCGGGCGCGGCGGGTGTCGCCATCGCCAAGATCCTCGTCGAGGCGGGCATCGGCGATGTCGTCGTCTGCGACCGCAAGGGCGTCGTCTCCGCAGACCGCGGCGATCTGACCGATGTGAAGCGGGACTTGGCCGGCTTCACCAACAAGTCCGGACGCACCGGGTCGCTGGAGTCGGCGATGGACGGCGCGGACGTCTTCATCGGCGTCAGCGGCGGTACGGTCCCCGAGTCCGCGGTGGCGACCCTCGCCAAGGACTCGTTCGTCTTCGCGATGGCCAACCCGAACCCGGAGATCCACCCGGACGTGGCCGGCAAGTACGCCGCCGTCGTGGCCACCGGCCGCAGCGACTACCCGAACCAGATCAACAACGTGCTCGCCTTCCCCGGCGTCTTCGCGGGAGCGCTCCAGGTGCGGGCGACCGACATCACCGAGGGCATGAAGCTCGCGGCGGCGGAGGCCCTGGCGGCTGTCGTCGCCGACGAGTTGAGCGCGGAGTGCGTCATCCCCTCGCCGTTCGACGAGCGCGTCGCCCCCGCGGTGACGGCGGCCGTCGCGGCGGCGGCACGCGCGGAGGGCATCGCGCGCCGCTGACCAGGCTGACGCCTGGAGATACGGCAGGAGGGCGGTACGGGCCGACACGGCCCGTACCGCCCTCACTTGCGTACACACGAAGAAGCCCCGCGCTCACGTCTCCACGGCGGGCGTCCTCGGCGTACATGGGGCGGGCCCCGCGAGGCCGCACGGCGCGCACGCGCGCGCGGACGCCCAACCCCCGGAAACCCGGCCCGGGTTCGGGCAACCGCCGCCCGGCGGGGCCGGGGAACGCCCTGGCGGCGTGTGCGGCACGCCTACTTGAGGCCCAGAACCATCCCGTCCTCCGGCGAGCACCACACCTGCCGCGCCTCCGCGAAGCCCGCTCCGCGCAGCGTCTCGGCGTGCCAGGCAGCGGACTGAACCTCACCGTCCGCGTGGTCGCCGTCGGCCGGGTTGCCGAAGATGCGGTAGCGCTCGGCGACGACGTCCGCCAGCGTCGGATCGTCCGCCAGCCTGTTCCACCAGTCGATCCAGTTCTGGGAACCGCCGGCCCTGTCCCGCTCCCAGCGCGCCTTGGCGAAGGCGTGCGCGGCCTCGTTGATACGCGGCGTGGAGCCGTCCGGCATGTGATCGGCGTTCATGAAGACGCCGCCCTCGCGCAGCACACCCGCCAACTGCCCGTACAGCGCGCTGAGTTGCGGTGTGTGGAGCCAGTGCAGCGCCGTGGCGGTGAGCACGGCGTCGTACGGGCGGTGCGGCAGCCTCTCCACCCAGCCGGGGTCGGTGAGGTCCGCGGTGACGAACTCGACGCGGCTCTCGCCCTCGAAGTGACCGCGGGCGATGGTGAGCAGCGCCGGATCGAGGTCGACTCCGGTGGAGCGGGCTGCGGGGAAACGCCGCAGCAGCCGGTCGGAGATACTGCCCGTACCGCAGGCGAGGTCGAGCACCCGGGGCCCGCTCCCGACCGCCGCCTCCACCATGTCGAGCATGACGCGGAAGCGCTCCTCGCGGTCCGGGAGGTAGAACTCCTGCTGACGGTCCCAACTGTCCTGCCATGCCTGCCAGTCCGCGTGACCGGCAGCGGTGTCCGCGTACATCGCCACGACCCCTCCTCGATGTAATACCCTCAAAGCAAGCTCAGCTATTACCGATCAATGCCGACGATAGAGCAGCAGCCGTAAGGATCACAAGTGGAACTCAACTATTACTCCGATATGGCGGTGCGCCTGGTCAACACCGAGCAGCCGGAGCGTGACGAGGACACTCTGACGTCGGTCGAATCCGTACGGGAGCTGTGCGGCCCCAATGTGCAGATGGCGCGGCGCGCGGCGGAGGCGGACGTGGCACGGCTGCGGGGCGTACGGACGCGGCTGCGCGCCGTCTTCAGCGCCGCTGCGGAGGGCGATGAGACGCGGGCGGTAGACCTGCTCAACTCACTGCTGATGGAGTTCCCCACCAGCCCGCAGATCAGCGGCCACAGCGATCTCGACCCCGACGGGCGCCCGCGCTGGCACATGCATCTGGCCGAGCACCCCGTCACGGCAGCGGCAGGCTACGCCGCCACCGCCTGCATGGGCCTCGCCTTCCACCTCACCGACCTCGGCGTCGACCGGCTCGGCATCTGCCAGGCCGCCCCCTGCCGCCAGGCGTATCTGGACACCTCCACCAACCGCTCCCGCCGCTACTGCTCGGACCGCTGCGCGACCCGCGCCAACGTGGCCGCCTACCGCGCCCGCAAGCGCCTGGAGAGCGAGGAAGGCCCGGGCCGTGCCCGTACGGCCACCAGCGGACGCACGGCCGAGAACGCCCAGCGCACGACCGGCCAGAAGGAGCGCTGAAGCCCCCGCGCCGGACGCAGCCGCACCCAGGCGCGGGCCACGACCAGATCGTCGGGGACGGCCCCGAACTCCCGGCTGTCGTTGCGCACCTGCGGATTGTCACCGACCACCCACCAGCCACCCGAACGGCGCTCCACGGCCCGTTTGACGATGAGCAGATCATGCTGGAACGGATGCCGCAGCACCACGACGGCACCGGGGCGCACGCCCGAGCCGTACTTCACCACCAGACGGTCGCCCGGCCGCAGCGTGGGCTGCATGGACGGGTTGTAGACCTCGGCGAGACCGATCTGCTTCAGCAGTCCACCGCCACGGCTGCTCCCGCCGTCACCGTCGGCGCCGGCGTCCGCGCCGCCGCCGCTCTCCCGCCTTCCCTGGTCCCGCGCTCCCCGCGCCCGCTCCGGCATGTGTGCGCCTCACCTCGTCCTGACCCGTCTTCCGGTCCTCGTTCAATCAACACTGGACTTTTGTCCTAAGCCCACGGGGGCACACGCGAAAAGGCCTCCCCTACGGAGTAATCTCACAGGTGAGAAGACGATCACGAGGAAGGACGGCTTTATGCTTTCCCGTCTGTTCGCCCCCACGGTTCAGGTCAGCGCCCACTGCGACCTGCCCTGCGGTGTCTATGACCCTGCCCAGGCCCGCATCGAGGCGGAGTCGGTCAAGGCCATCCAGGAGAAGTACCAGTCCAACGACGACCCGCACTACCGTGCCCGCTGCACCACCATCAAGGAGGAGCGGGCCGAACTCGCCAAGCACCACGTCTCGGTGCTGTGGAGCGACTACTTCAAGCCCCCGCACTTCGAGAAGTACCCGGAGCTGCACCAGCTGGTCAACGAGACCCTCAAGTCGCTCTCCACGGCGAAGGGCTCGACCGACCCGGCGACGGGGCAGAAGGCACTGGACTACATCGCCCAGGTCGACAAGATCTTCTGGGAGACCAAGAAGGGCTGAGCGAACCTCAACCCTGTTGACCCGCGGTCTTGTTGACCGCTCGGTTCAACTGTCCGCACCCGGTCCGAAGCCGCCCAGCGCGGCGTCATCACGGACCGGGTGCGGTCTTCGTTGTGTACGGCCACTCATTCACGGGTCGCTTCCCAGGCGCCTGTTCGAAAGCAGCGGCGTGGGCCCCGAAGACGGCCGTACGAAGGGACTTGACCGGTCAGCGGACTCCGAGCGCCTCAAGGACGCGCTGCGCGGTCGCGGCGCTCGACTGCGGGTTCTGGCCGGTGATCAGGTTGCCGTCCTCGACGACCTTGTTGCTCCATGCCGGCCCGGTGTCGGTCACGGCACCGCGCTCGCGCAGCCGGGACTCGACGAAGTAGGGCGTCTTGTCGCCCAGTCCGCCCTGATGCTCCTCCTCATCGGTGAACGAGGTCAGCGAGCGGCCGGCGAAGGTGAACCGTCCGTCGCCCGTGGTCGCGCTGAGCAGCGCTGCCGGACCGTGGCACAGGGCAGCGACGATCTTGCCCTGTGCGTTCACCGCGTTCAGCAGCCCTCCCAGGTCGGCGTCCGCTGCCAGATCGGTCATCGGAGCGTGGCCGCCGGGGATGTAGACGGCGTCGTAGTCGTCCGGGGAGACGTCTGCCAGGACGAGCGGACTGGCCAGCTCGTCCGCCATCGAATCGAGATAGGCGCGGAACTCCTTGCTGTCCGCCTCGGCGACGCCGCCGCTCTCGTCCAGGCTGATCGGGTCGACGGTGGGCCGCGCTCCGCCGGGCGTCGCGATGACGACCTCCGCTCCGGCTTCCCGCAGCAACTTGTGCGAAGCGGCCACCTCTTCGGCCCAGTAGCCGGTGGGGTGCGCCGTGCCATCGGCCAGCGCGATGGTGTCGGCGCCGGAAATGACCATGAGGACTTTCGCCATGACGTGCCTGCTCTTCCTTGACTGACGGTGCACACGCGGTCGGTGTGCATGTGACGCGCCGCGGGCGGGGCCGCGGCGCTGCGTTCCAGCTTTGTGTCCCCGCGCTGTGTTCCCCCTGCACTGGGATCAACAGCACGATCCATCAGGTGTCTTCCAGGCTCATACTTCCTCCCATAAGAAAACTTATGAGAGGGGCCTTGCGTGCCGAGCCTGGATCTGCTCACGACCTTCCTGGAGATCTACCGCACCGGCTCGGTCTCCGCAGCCGGACAGCGCCTGGGGGTGACCCAGCCCGCCGTCAGCGGCCAGTTGGCGCGCCTGGAGGAACAGGTCGGCGAGACGCTGTTCGTACGCTCCCGCAGGGGCGTCACCCCCACTCCACGTGCCGCCGATCTCGCGGCCCGTATCGGCCTGCACCTCGACGAGCTGCGCCACGCGCTGAGTCCGGCCGATCCCGCCTCCGCGCTGCGCGGCACCGTCCGTCTCGCCGGGCCGGCCGAACTGATGGCCACGCGGGTGATCCCCGCTCTCGCTCCGCTGACAGGCCGCGGACTTCAGATCCACGTGACGCTGGGACTTGCCCAGGACCTGCTGTCAGCGCTGGCCGAGGCCCGACTGGACCTGGTGGTCGCCGCCGTCCGCCCGAACCACAAGACGATCCTCGCGACGCCGCTGACCGATGAGGAGTTCCTGCTCGTCGGCCCGCCTGGCACGGCACACAGCATCGACCGCGCCCGCCTGGCCGAGGACCCGGTCGGCACACTCGCCCACCTTCCCCTGGTCTCGTACGGCGAGGAGCTGCCCATCGTGCGCCGCTACTGGCGGAGCGAGTTCGGCCGCCGCCCGCCCAACCCCGTTGCCCTCATCGTGCCCGACCTGCGCGCCGTACTCGCCGCGGTGACCGCGGGAGCCGGCATCTCGGTGCTGCCGCGCTACCTCGCAGAACCCTCACTCGCCACCGGCTCGGTCGACCAGCTCCACGAACCGGAGGTGCCCCCGCTCAACACCCTCTACCTCGCCACTCGCCTGCACGGGCCGGCCAACCCCACCGTTGCGCACGTGCACGACCACATCCTTCAACAGGCCCGCTCCTGGGGGGCACTGTGAACCCGCCGACGGGGTTCCTCTTCCGGGCGGGCAGCCGCCGCAGGATGTGGCCAGGAGAGCCAGAAACCACAGGCCAGAAGCCAGGAGCCAGGCCAGGTGCCCCGGGCGCGGGAACCGATCCCGCCGGGCCTCAGGGTGCGCGCTTCAGCCGCCACAGCGAAGTGACCTCGGCGCTGCGGGCAGCATGCAGCGGGTCCGCCGGATCGGCCGCCCGGGGGTGGTGAGGACGGGTGTCCTCGCGGCCCGCGACGGACAGCCCCGCGTCCTCGATCCAGCCCAGCAGCTCCTCGCGGGTACGCAGCTGAAGATGCTCGGCGAGGTCGGAGAGGATCAGCCAGGCCTCCCCCTCGGGGGCCAGCCGTTCCGCGGCCCCGGCCAGGAATCCGCGCAGCATGCGGCTGCCGGGGTCGTAGACCGCGTGCTCCAGGGGCGAGGTGGGCTTGACGGGCAGCCAGGGCGGGTTGCAGACGATGAGTTGGGCATGTTCGTCGCCGGGTGGGAAGAGGTCCGCCCGTACGACCGTCACCTGCCCCGTCAGGCCGAGCCTGCCGATGTTCTCGCGGGCGCAAGCCAGGGCTCGTTCGTCCTGGTCGGTCGCGACGACTCGGTCCACACCCCGCCGCGCCAGCACGGCGCTGAGCACGCCCGTGCCCGTGCCGATGTCGAACGCCGTCCCGTCCGCGGGCAGTTCGGTACGGGCCACGAGGTCGACGTACTCGCCGCGCACGGGCGAGAAGACCCCGTATGCCGGGTGCACACGCTCACCGCCCAGCGCGGGGACCGGCACGCCCCGGTGCCGCCACTCGTGTGCCCCGATCACGCCGAGGAGTTCGCGCAGTGCCACGAGGGAGTGTTCCCCGGCGGGCGGGGGCGGCCCGTACGCCTCCGCGCACGCCTCCCGTACGTCGGGGGCGCGGCGCAGCGGCACGGCGTAACTCCCGTCTCCCACACCGGCGTCGAGCGGCACCAGCAGCATGCCCAGCACCCGTGCGCGCCGTGACTGCGCCTGCCGCTGGAGGTGGAAGTTCTGATGCGGGGTCGCACCGGCCTTGGGCGGCTTGCGGTCGACCCGGCGGCGCAGCGCGGACAGCAACTGGCGCGCACCGTGGAAGTCGCCGCGCCACAGCAGCGCCGTGCCCTCACAGGCCAGCTTGTAGGCGGCGTCCGCGGTCATACGGTCGTCGGCCACGCGTACGTACCGCGGAGGCTTCGTTCCGCTCTCCGAGCGCCACAGTGCCGACCGTTCAACCTCGTCCTCGGTCCAGCCGACCGACTGCCGCTCGCTCACCGGCCCAGCCTATGGCGTGGGAGTGCTCCCTCCTCACGGGCCGGATCCGGATCCGCCGGTGCCGGGTACGGATGGCTCACGGGGTGGGGTGCGTACGGGCGGGGTGCGTACGGCGCCCATGCTGGCGACGACGACCAGGGCGATGGCCACCAGTTCGAGCGGCTCCAGGTGTTGCCCGAGCACCAGGAAACCTGCCGCCGTCGCCGCCACCGGCATCAGGCTCATCAGCAGCGCGAAGGTGGCCGCGGGCAGCCGGCGCAGCGCGAAGAGCTCCAGCGTGTAGGGCACTCCCGAGGAGAGCACCGCCACCGCCGCGCCCAGGCCGAGCGTCACCGGGTCCAGCAGGGCACCGCCCGCACTGACCACACCCAGCGGCGCGCTCAGCAGCGCGGCGAGACCCATGGCCAGAGCGAGCCCGTCCGCCTTGGGAAAGCGGGCGCCCGTACGGGAGTTGAAGATGATGTACGCAACCCACATGGCCCCCGCCGCCAGCGCGAAAGCGGCGCCCGTGAAGTCGATACGGCCGAAGCCGCTGCTGCCCAGCAGGTAGACCCCGGCGAACGCCAGCACGGCCCACAGCACACTCAGCAGGCGCCGTGAGCCGACGACGGAAAGGACGAGCGGGCCCAGCAGTTCGAGGGTGACCGCCGCACCGAGCGGGATGCGGTCGATGGCCTGGTAGAAGAGCGTGTTCATGGTGCCCAGCGCGATACCGAGCCCGGTCACGGCGGCCCAGTCCGTACGCGTGTGGCCCCGCAGCCGTGGTCTGCACACCACGAGCAGCAGCAGCGCCGAGAAGACGAGCCGGAGCGCGACGATGCCCAGCGCCCCCGCGCGGGGGAAGAGCGTGGCGGCGACGGCCGAGCCGAACTGCAGTGACATGGCGCTGCCGATGACCATGCCGACCGCGCCGAGCCGTCCGTCGCCGTGCCCGCCGTAGCCACCGTGCGACGCGCTCCCGGCACGTACGGCAGGCGTGGGAGTGCCCGGTCCGGGGGCCTGCTCAGGGCCCCGCGCGGATCCGGAACCACCGGAGGAGGACGCGGCACCGGTGGTGCGGTCAGAGGTCATGCGCCCCACGCTAGAACCCCCCGCTTCCGGCTGTGAAATGCCTCTTCGCCAGCGGCTATGCTCCCTGGGCATGACCGCCGAACTGCGTCACCTGCGTGCGTTCCTCGCCATCGCGGACGCGGGCAGCGTGACGTCCGCTGCCGCGGTGCTGCGGATCAGCCAGCCCGCGCTCTCGCGGACTCTGCGCCAGCTCGAACAGCACCTGGGTGTGCGCCTGGTGGACCGTACGACGCACCATCTGGAGCTGACGACGGACGGCCGCAGGTTCAGGGAGAAGGCGTACACCGCCGTGGCGGCCGTCGACGAGGCGCTCGATCCCGCGCGGCTGCGCCCGTGGCCGCTGCGGCTCGGCCACGCCTGGTCGGCGTTCGGCCGGCACACCACGCCTCTGCTGCGGCGCTGGAAGGAGAAATACCCGCAGACCCCGCTGGAGCTGCTGCGCGTCGACGACCGGACAGCGGGTCTGATGAGCGGCAAAGTCGACATCGCGGTCGTACGGGCGCCGATGATCCCCGCGGACGCAGACGGCCTGCTCGGTGAGTGGCTGTGCAACGAACCCCGGGTCGCCGCCGTGCCCGCCGACAGCGAACTGGCCGAAGGGGGCGGCCCCTTGACTCTCGCGGACCTCGCCCGTCACCCCGTCGCGCTGAACACGGTCTCCGGTCTGACGACGCTCGACCTGTGGCCGGAGGAGATGCGTCCGGACGCGGCCTCGACCGTGTGCGTCGCCAACACCGACGACTGGCTGGGCGCCATCGCGGCAGGCAACGCCGTGGGTGCCTCCACCTCCGCCACCGCCGAGATGCACCCGCACCCCGGCGTCGTCTACAGGCCGCTCGCCGAGACGTCCGAGGTGCCGCTCATGCTCATCTGGCGTGAGACCCCCGTGGGTTCGGGAAGGCCCGGCCACCCCGCCGTCCCCCAGCTGGTCGCGCTCGCACTCGACGTGCTGGCCGAGGATGCACAGGGAACCGGCTGATCACGGCATACGTTGGACGACAAGGACAGAATGTGTTTCGGGCTACTTCCATACGGCACCAGCACCCAGGCGACGGAAGGCAGGATCATGGCGGGTTTCCTCGACAAGGCCAAGGAGCAGGCGCAACGCGGCCTGGCACAGGGCAAGGAGAAGGTGGGCGAGGTCCAGGCGCAGCGTGCGGGGAGTGACCTGCTGCGACGGCTGGGCGCCGCCTACTACGCGCAGCAGAAGGGCAGCGGCACACCCGCGGAGGTGCAGCAGGCTCTGTCCGCGCTGGAGCAGCACATCGCTCAGCACGGGGACGGCGTCCTGCGCAACCAGTGAGGGTACGGCCGGCGCGCACCCCCGGCCGTCAGCCCGCTCCCGGTCCCCGGTCCGTAACGCACGGGCCGGGGACCGCGGTGTGCGGGGGCCGCGGTGTGCAGGGCTGTCCGCTGTGCGGGGACCGTCCGCGGGAATTCCCCACGGAGGGGCACCCCCACCCGAACGGCGCCTTCCCCTCGAACGGATTCCTCCGCTCGAACTATCCGAAGCGCAGCCGGTACAGCATCAGCAGCGCCGCCGCCGTGTTCGCGGCGGGGACCTCGCCCTGTGCGATGAGCTCCGGCGTCTCCTTCAGCGGGACCCACTCCCGCTTGTCCGACTCGAAGTCGTCCTCCGGATGGCCGACGTAGGCGGCACTGTCCGACCAGTAGATGTGGTGCCGCGCGTCAGTCAGCCCGTTGGAGGGCTCCACCGTCATCAGATGCCGCAGAGATCCGGGCTGCCACCCCGTCTCCTCCAGCATCTCGCGTGCCGCGGCCGCGGCGAGGTCCTCGCCGTCCTCCACGACTCCCGCAGCCAGCTCCCACCCCCAGCTGTCGGTGATGAAGCGGTGCCGCCAGAGCATCAGCACTTCGTTGCGCTCGTTGACGGCTGTGGCCATCGCCACCGGCCGCAGCCGGATCAGGTAGTGATCCAGATGACGGCCGTCCGGGAGTAGCACGTCCGCGAGGTTGACCCGTAACCACTGGTTCTCGTACACCGTCTGTTCACCCAGGTTCTGCCATCGCACGTATGTGCCCCCTTCCTGACGGAGGTTGGGCACATCCCAGCACGCTGCGGCGTACCTCTGACAGAGGCGCCGCACCGGCTCCCCTCACTCAGAGAGGCACTCGCAACGTCTCCTCGATCAGCTTCGCCGCCCGGCCGACCGGCGTACCGGGATGCCGGAGCAGGTGCTCCCGTACCCGACGCATACGTTGCCGCAGCCGCTGTGACTCGATGCCCTGCGCGTGATCGACCATCTGCACCGCCGTCTCCGCAGCGCTTTCGGCCGAGCCGCTCTGCAGCTCGACGTCGGTGAGCGTGGCCAGCCGGTTCACCCGGCCGCGCACATGGGCGGGTGCCCTCGCTGCCTCCTCGGCATACCGCCGGGCTGTCTCCAGCTCTCCCAGTACGAGCAGTGCCTCCGCCAATCGCACCTGCACCAGGCCCGGTTGGACGTAGCCGGTCTCCTCGGGCTCCTCCTCCGGGCGGATACGCGTGGAGCAGGACTCGGCACTGCGCATACGGTCGTACGCACCTCGCCGGTCGCCGATGCGCGCGTACGCCTTCGCCTGCATCGCGTACAAGTCGGTCGCCAGGGCCGGTGTGGCATGCGGCCCCGGCGTACGTAACACCGCCTCCGCGCAGGCGATTGCACGCCTGTTGTCCCCGAGGAACAGCGCCTGATTGACCAGTAACGCCACCACGTAGCCGCCGAAATGGCGGTCGCCGGAGGCTTTGCCGAGGCGCAGCGCCTGGTGGAAGTAGCGCTGGGCGAGGCCCTGTTCGTCCGCGTCGTACGCGCAGATGCCGCTCACCGCCGCCAGCGACCCTGCCGCGCGGCACAGTTCGCGTCCGGTCCGGTCGCTGTAGCCGCCCCGCAGCAGCGGTGCCACCTCGCCGGTGAGGAAGCCGACGACGCGGGGACGGGTCGCGACGCCGCCCGCGTTGCGGTACAGATGCTCGTAATGCCCTCGCGCCGCGTGCAGTACCGCGACGTCCACCTCTGACACCTCGTGCGCCCCGTCGTGCGAGACGTCCAGGTCGTCAGGTGGGTTCTCCCACTCCCATACGGGCGCCACCGCTGCCGCACCCCTCAACAGGGCAGGGCCCGGCGCGTCCGTGTGCATCTGATCGGCGCGCCAGGACACGGCGGCCCGCTCGACGAACCTGCCGAGTGTCGCCTTGTCCGCCGCCACGCCCGCGGCTTCCTCCGCGTATCCGCAGTCCCCGGCATCCTGCACCGATGCCGGTGAACTCGCGCCCCGCGGGCCGCCCATGCCGATGTCGGCGAGGGTCAGCGTGCGCTCCAGCCGTGAGCCGAGCACCTCGCATATCAGCTCCGGCACGCTGCCGCGCGGACGTTGGCCCTTCACCCACCGCGCGACGGCTGTGTGATCGTAACGCAGAGTGACACCGGTCTCCGCGCCGAGACGATTGACTCTCATGGCCAGACCGGCCCGGGAGATTCCCGACTGGTCAAGCAGTACGTCCAGTTGACTGTTGGGCTCCATCTCGCCCTCCGGTCGTCCAACCCTTGTTTCGCAGAGTAACGGACATTCGTTCACACCGGGTGTGAAAGTCCCACCTGTGCGTGCACACCGCACATGCTCCCGAAGAAGCGGAAGGTGCGCTTCGCTGGAATCGGTCCGTGAGCAGGAACGCCTACGGAGCGCAACAGGAGGGAGCACGACCATGAATGACCCGATCCGATTCCACTTCGAGCTCTGCAGGGTGGTCGGCCATGCAGCCTGACGAACGTCACCGCCGTGACCCGACGCCGAACCGCACGCTCCGCGGGCTGCTCGCGGAGACCGAGTGGACGCAGGAGGCGTTCGCACGGGCCATCGGAAGGCTGGGCGCCGAGGCGGGAGTCCGGTTCCGCTACGACCGCACCTCCGTGGCGCACTGGCTGCGCGGCAGCCGTCCTTCCCCCCGCGTACAGGACTTCATCGCCGAGGCCCTCTCCCGGCGGCTGGGCCGCCCGGTCGGAGTCACGCAGCTCGGCATGGGCGACGGACGCAGCGGCGGCCCGGGACCGCGGCCCACGGGGGGCGGCGACGAGGCCCCGGCGCGGCTGTACGTCCCGCAGGGCACGGCAGGTCCGGCGCGTCCCGCCGACCAGCTGGCCGCGCTCACAGCCGCGGTGGTGGGGCCGCCACGAGCGGACTCGCCGCCGCCCGCCCCGTATCAGCTCACGCTCCTGACACCGCCCGGCCTCTCCGCAGCGGGTGACGTGAGGACGACGTCCACCGGCACGGCCTCCTCGTCGGCTGCATCGGGCAACTCCCCCGTCACACCGTCCACTTCGCCCACCGGCAGCCCCCGCCCGCCGGTCTCGGGCCGCCGTTCGGCTCCGGCTCCCGGCCGCGGCACGAGCATCGGCACCGAGCCGACCGAGACTCCCGAACCCCTCCGTCCCCGTCCGCCCCGGGCACTCTCTCCCTCCCTCCCCCGGGGCGGACGGCCCGCGCGGCGCACCACACCGGACGAAGTCGCCTCCGTACGCGAGCACGTGCGCTTCTTCGCCCAGCAGGCCGACCGGCACGGCGGCGGTCACATCCGCACGCCGCTCGCCGCCTGCCTCGCCGGCCTGGTCCGCCGGCTGCGTACGGGCGGAGACGGCCCGCACCACCCTCAACTGGTCGCGGGTGCGGCCCGGTTGAGCTATCTGCTGGCGCGCGTCTACGCCGACGAGCAGCGGCACGGACTCGCACAGCGCACCTTCCTCACCGCCGCCGAACTCGCCGAGGAGGGCGGCGATCCCGAAGGCGTCGCACTCGTACGCCGGGCACTCTCCTCCCAGGCGTACCAGCTGGGACACCGGCGCCAGAGCCTCGCCCTCGCCGAGGCGGCCTGCGAGACGGCACCCGCCGACGTGGCGCCCTCGGCACGGGCGTTCCTGTGCGCGGGGCTCGCCGTCGCCCAGGCGGCTGAGGGCGAACGTCACCGCGCTCTGGCCGCGTTGCGGCGTGCCGAGCACGAACTGGCCCGCGCACCGGCCGACTTGACGACCGGTCCGGAAAGCCCCGACGGCGAACCCGTCGGCGCCTACCAGGACGCCGCGCTGCACTACCAGGCCGGCCAGGTGCGGGCCGCTCTGGGCGACCGGGACGGCGCCGTCCGCGAGTTGCGGTCCTCGCTGCGCTCCCGGCCGGAGGGCGAAAGCCGCTCCAGAGCACTGAGCGAGGCGGAACTCGCCGAACTGCTGCTCTCCCAGGGACGCCTGGAGGAGGCCTGCTCCGCATGGCAGGGCTTCCTGGAGGACTCCGCACTCGTACGGTCCGGTCGCGCCCGCCACGCCCGCGACCGGATGCCGCGGCTGTTACGCCCGTACGCGAAGGAGCGTTGCGTGCAGGTCCTGTTGACCCGCGCGGGCCTGCCGCTCGGCCGGCTGTGAACGGAGTAAGTGCCGGACGAGCGGGGCATACCCCTCGAACACCACGAGAGCGCACAGGGAAGGTACGGGGCGAGAGATGGCCACACCCATCACAGCGAGCACCCTCATGACAGCCCTTGAGAATGAGGGCGTCACATTCGAGGAGGTGCGCGACTGGCGCAACCACAACCGCAACCACAAGGGCCCATGGGGACCGGTGCACGGCATCATGATCCACCACACGGTCACCAGCGGCGTCAAGGAGACGGTCGATCTCATCTACGACGGCCGCTCCGATCTGCCCGGTCCGCTGTCGCACGGCGCCATCACCAAGGACGGCACCGTCCACCTGGTCGGCCACGGCCGCGCCAATCACGCCGGGCTCGGTGACGACGACGTGCTACGCGCGGTGATCGCCGAAGAGAGCCTGCCGAACCCCAACCAGGCGAACACCGACGGCAACCGCTACTTCTACGGCTTCGAGTGCGAGAACCTCGGCGACGGCGAGGATCCCTGGCCGGAGGAGCAGCTCGACGCGATCGAGCGTGCCGCCGCGGCGCTGTGCAGGCACCACGGCTGGAACGAGCGCTCGGTGATCGGTCATCTGGAGTGGACGGACCAGAAGGTCGACCCACGCGGGTTCACGATGGACGCGATGCGCAAGCGCATCGCCGCCCGCCTGAAGTGACGGGGCCCTGAGGCGCAGCAGGGCGGGCGGCGCGACAATGAGGGAGTGAACAACCGCGCCCCCGCCCCGCCGCCCCCGGACGGCGGCGGCTGCCCCGGCGAAGGCGGCTGCCCCGGCGAAGGCGACGGCGGAGAGGACGCCCTGCTCGCCGCGCTCACGCCCGCCCCGCTGCTGCCCTCGCCCCTCCAGGAGATCGAGGACGAGCGCTTCGTCAGGCGCGGCGTACGGCTGTTGCTCAAGCGCGACGATCTGATCCACCCGTCGCTTCCGGGCAACAAATGGCGCAAACTCGCCCCTAATCTGCGGGCCGCACTCGACCGCGGAGCCGGCACCCTTCTGACGTTCGGCGGCGCCTACTCCAACCATCTGCGTGCCACGGCCGCCGCCGGCCGGATGCTTCAGCTGGCCACCGTCGGCGTCGTTCGCGGCGACGAACTGGCCGGACGGCCGCTCAACTCCTCGCTGGAACGCTGCGCGGCCGACGGCATGCGGCTGCACTTCATCTCCCGCGCCGCCTACCGGCGCCGCACCGACCCCGGCTTCCTCGCACAGCTGCTCGCCGTCCTCGGCGGCGCAGACGGCGGCGACGTCTTCCTCATACCGGAGGGCGGCAGCAACGCCCTCGCCGTGGAAGGCTGTACGGCCCTGGGCCACGAGCTGCGCGACCACAGCGACAAGACCGACCTCGCCGCCGTCGCCTGCGGCACCGGCGGCACCCTCGCGGGCCTCGCAGCCGGACTCTCACCCGCGCAACGCGCCCTCGGCATTCCCGTTCTGCGGGGCGGATTCCTGACAGCCGAGGTCTCCGGCCTGCAACGATCGACGTTCGGCGGCACTCGTGGCAGGTGGCGGCTGGACGAGCGCTTCCACTTCGGCGGATACGCCCGCGGCAGCCGCGAATTGGACGAGTTCGCGACGGACTTCGCCACCAGGCACGGTCTGCCGCGGCTGGAGCGGATCTACGTCGCCAAGCTGCTGTTCGCCCTCACGGCGCTCGCCGGGGAGGGTGCCTTCGCACGTGGCAGTACCGTCACAGCCGTTGTCACAGCCCGCGGTTAGCCTTGCCGCATGATCAGAGCCGCCGCCCCCACCGACGTACCGGCCATCCACGCGATGATCCGCGAACTGGCGGAGTACGAAAGGGCGCTGGAGCACGCGCGTGCCACCGAACAGCAGCTGCACGACGCTCTCTTCGGTGAGCACCCCGCGATCTTCGCACTGATCGCCGAGGAGGCTACGGAGAGTGACCCGGCCGGTTTCGCTCTGTGGTTCCGGAACTTCTCGACTTGGACGGGCACTCACGGTGTGTATCTGGAAGACCTGTACGTACGCCCCTCCGCGCGCGGCGAGGGACACGGCAAGGCACTGCTTTCAGCCCTTGCCGGAATCTGTGTCGAACGGGGTTATGAACGCTTCGAGTGGTGGGTATTGGACTGGAACGACCCCTCAATCGGTTTCTACAGATCACTCGGGGCCGAACCGATGGAGGAGTGGACGGTCTTCCGCATGTCCGGTGAGCCGCTGCGAGCACTGGCAGATGTCAACGCAGCGTAATCACTTCGGATTCACGACCTCCGACCCCTAGCCACAGACAGTACCCATATGTTTACTATGGGTGACGCTTACGTGATGGGGCGCTGTAGATCCGTGCGGGCGACATCAGGTCGCGGATCGCGATAGCGTCGCAGGCGAACCATCGACGGCGTCAGGCCGTTGGTTCTCCGTGGAGGAGATCCACGGACTGCGCGGCGGACAGCGCACGCGCAACAGCGAACGAGCCGAACCGGCTTGTGCCACTTTGGAGGTGAGGGTGTCCCAGATCGCAGGTGAGCCCGTGGGGCAGGACGGACAGGACTTCGTGGAAGTCCGGTTGCCCGCAGCGGGTGCCTATCTGTCGGTGCTGCGCACGGCCACTGCCGGACTCGCAGCCCGCTTGGACTTCACCCTCGACGAGATCGAGGATCTGCGGATCGCCGTGGATGAGGCGTGCGCGATCCTCCTCCAGCAAGCCGTGCCGGGCTCCGTGCTCAGCTGCGTCTTCAGGCTCGTCGGTGACTCCCTCCGGGTCACCGTCTCGGCCCCCACGACCGACGGCCGGGCACCCGAGCGCGACACCTTCGCCTGGACGGTGCTCTCCGCACTGGCCGGCGAGGTCGATTCGACGGTGTCCGACGACCGTACGGTCAGCATCAGCCTGCACAAAAAGCGCGGTGCGGGCCCCGGAGCGCCGTGACTGAGCACGAGGCACGGGAGCATTGGGCAGGCCGCACCGGTGCGGCGGCCGACCCGGTCGTGCCTGAGCAGGCCAGGCCGCACCCCGCCGACCCCAGCAGTCAGCGACCGGAGCAGGCAGAGCGGGCGGACGCGATGGACATGCAGCAGCAAGAGACGCACGGACACGGTCAGGGGTCCGGCCAGCACGGCGCGCGTACGGCGCGGGCCGCGAAGTTCGCGCACTTCGACCCGCACGACCGCAGCGGCGCGCGCGCCATGTTCATCGCGCTGCGCAATCTCCCCGACGGCTCTCCTGAACGTGCCGAGCTGCGCAACCATCTGGTGCGCATGCATCTCCCGCTCGTGGAGCATCTGGCGCGCCGCTTCCGCAACCGCGGCGAACCGCTCGACGACCTCACGCAGGTCGCGACGATCGGCCTGATCAAGTCCGTCGACCGCTTCGACCCGGAGCGCGGCGTGGAGTTCTCCACGTACGCCACTCCCACCGTCGTCGGTGAGATCAAGCGGCACTTCCGCGACAAGGGCTGGGCGGTCCGTGTCCCGCGACGCCTGCAGGAGCTGCGTCTGTCGCTGACGTCGGCCACCGCCGAGCTCTCCCAACTGCACGGCCGTGCACCGACCGTGCACGAACTGGCGCAGCGGTTGTCGATCTCGGAGGAGGAGGTGCTCGAAGGGCTCGAGTCGGCGAACGCCTACAGCACCCTCTCGCTCGACGTCCCCGACACCGACGACGAATCCCCCGCGGTCGCCGACACGTTGGGGGCGGAGGACGACGCCCTCGAAGGTGTCGAGTACCGCGAATCGCTCAAACCGCTCCTGGAGGAGCTGCCGCCGCGGGAGAAGAAGATCCTGCTGCTGCGCTTCTTCGGCAACATGACCCAGTCGCAGATCGCTCAGGAGGTCGGCATCTCCCAGATGCACGTCTCCCGCCTGCTGGCCCGCACTCTCGCCCAGCTGCGCGACCGTCTGCTCGTCGAGGAATAGAGCCGGCACAGCCAGCACCACGCCACAAGCGCGCGTCCGCCCGGCCCGGGCGGACGCGCGCGGGCGTGACGGGGACCACGGCGCCCCTCAACTCCGCCCATGCTCCAGCCCGTTGCCCACGCGGGCGCACAGCGGACGCGCAGCGCCCACGGCATGCTCCCGCTCACACGTCGGTCAGGCCCACCGCAGGCGTCACGCGTCGCGCGGTCCGATGCCCAGGGCCTCGGTCGCTGTGGGGTTGACCAGACAGCCGAGCACCGCCACCCCGGTCAGGGCGATCACAACGCCCCCCGCGGTCCACACCCCGCCGTTCTGCGCCATCTGGTAGCCCGTCGGCAGCGCGATCAGCTGCACCATCATCGCGGGTCCCCGGCTCCAGCGTCGCCGCAGCCAAAGACCCCGCGCCGCGGCCAACGGCAGTACGGACAGCGCCAGTACGGTCACCGCCATGGTGACCGCCTGCACCATTCCGTCCGGTTTGCCGGTCACCAGCATCACCAGCGACGCCACACCGAAAGCAGCGACGACCAGTCCTTCCAGCGCGGTCAGCACGGCGGCTGTCGTGAGCCGTCGCGGACGGCCTGCGGAGTCGGGGGTCTCGTTCAAAGCGGACACACGGGAAGCGTAGCCCTCCCCGGACGCCCGTCTCGAAGGGCCGGTGCCCGGAGGCCTGTGGCTTCCGGCGGTCATGAGTACCCTGCACCCCATGCGCGCTCTCCTCGTCGTCAATCCAGTAGCCACCACCACCAGCTTGCGGACCCGTGAAGTGATCACGCACGCCCTCGCCAGTGATCTCAAACTGGACGTGGCGACCACGGAGTCCCGCGGCCACGCCCGTGAGCTTGCCCGCCTGGCGGCACAGAACGGTGAGACGGAACTGGTGATCGCGCTCGGCGGCGACGGCACCGTCAACGAGATCGTCAACGGTCTTCTGCACGACGGCCCCGACCCCGACCGTCTCCCCCGCCTCGCCGTCGTCCCCGGAGGCTCCACGAACGTCTTCGCCCGCGCCCTCGGTCTGCCCAACCACGCCGTGGAGGCGACAGGTGTGCTGCTGGACGCGATCGAGTCACGCCGGGAGCGCACGATCGGTCTCGGTCTCGCATCGGGCGTACCGGACACGGACGACGCGAGCGTGCGGCCGCGCTGGTTCACGTTCTGCGCGGGCTTCGGTTTCGACGCGGGCGTGGTCGGCCGCGTCGAACAGCAGCGGGAGCGGGGCAAGCGTTCGACCCATGCCCTGTACGTGCGGCAGGTGTTGAGGCAGTTCATGAAGGAACAGCACCGCAGCGGAGGCACGATCAGACTGGAGCGGGAGGGCGAGCAGCCGGTCGAGGATCTTGTGCTCTCGATAGTCTGCAACACCGCCCCGTGGACCTACCTGGGCAATCGCCCTGTGTACGCGGCCCCCGAAGCGTCCTTCGACACCGCTCTCGACGTGCTCGGACTCTCCCGGCTGACCCCCCTCGCAGTGAGCCGCTACGGCACGCAGCTCCTGACCTCCAGCCCCAAGCGCGGACCGCGCGGTAGACACGCGGTAACCCTGCATGACCTGAACGACTTCACCTTGCATTCCCAGGCTCCACTGCCCTTTCAGATGGACGGCGACCATCTGGGAGTGCGTACCAGCGTGAACTTCACAGGCGTACGCCGTGCACTGCGTGTGATTGTTTAAGTGGAACCCCCGAAAGTCCTTCCACTCGAACGTTTAAACCAGGGTCCACCCCCTGGAAGTACGACTGTGAGTGATGTGACACCAAGGAATCAAAAAAAACTTGCCGGAAGGGGTTGTGTCGGCCGCCGAGGTTTGCGAGTCTCTTCTTGGCGATCGGGACGGCCCCTCACGGCGGCCCCCAGACGCCCGAATCCTCCCTCTCATCACCGCTGGGACCCGTATCACAGTTGAACGGCGCCCCTTCACTTGCGGGAGGATTCGTGAAAGCGTTCACATTCACAAGCACCGAGTACTCACAAGGAGAGGTAGCAGCCATGGACTGGCGTCACCACGCCGTTTGCCGCGAGGAAGACCCCGAGCTGTTCTTCCCCATCGGCAACACCGGTCCTGCGCTGCTGCAGATCGAGGAAGCGAAGGCCGTCTGCCGCCGCTGCCCCGTCATGGAGCAGTGCCTGCAGTGGGCCCTGGAGTCCGGTCAGGACTCCGGTGTCTGGGGTGGCCTCAGCGAGGACGAGCGCCGCGCGATGAAGCGCCGTGCCGCTCGCAACCGGGCGCGGAACAACGCCGCGACCGCTTGAGACTGACGCCCACACCCTGCCACTTGCTGCATCCCGAGCCGCAGCGCGCAGTGCCGTGAAGCGCACCGCGTAAACACACAAGTTGAGCCCCGGTCCAGACGGACCGGGGCTCAACTGCTTTGTCTCTCACCAGGTTGAGGCCGGCGCTCAGCGCTTGTCCCGCTTCTCGACGGCGACCGGGAGGTCGAAGACGACGCGGGTGCCGCCGCCGGGAGCGGGGATCATGTCGAACTCACCGCCCAACTCGCCTTCGACCAGCGTCCGGACGATCTGGAGGCCCAGGTTGCCCGTGTGCTTGGCGTCGAAGCCCTCGGGCAGGCCGCAGCCGTCGTCCTGCACGGTGACCAGCAGCCGCCCCGTCTCTTTGCCGGCGCCTCCGCTGCGTACGGCACCGACCTCGATCGTGCCCTGTTCGCCCGGGCCGAAGCCGTGTTCCAGCGCGTTCTGCAGCACCTCGGTCAGCACCATCGACAGCGGTGTGGCGACTTCCGCCTCCAGCACTCCGAAGTGGCCAGTGCGGTGACCTCTCACACGGCCGGGTGAGATCTCGGCCACCATGGCGAGGACGCGGTCCGCGATCTCGTCGAACTCGACGCTCTCGTCGAGGGTCTGGGACAGCGTCTCGTGCACGATGGCGATCGAACCGACCCGCCGCACAGCTTCGTTGAGCGCTTCCCTGCCCCGGTCGGAGTCCATCCTACGGGCCTGGAGTCTCAGCAGCGCCGCCACCGTCTGCAGGTTGTTCTTCACCCGGTGGTGGATCTCCCGGATGGTGGCGTCCTTCGTCATCAGTTCACGCTCGCGGCGGCGCAGTTCGGTGATGTCACGCAGCAGGATCAGTGAACCGATGCGGGAGCCCTTGGGTTTGAGGGGGATGGCGCGCAGCTGTACGACGCAGTCGTTGGCCTCGACCTCGGCGCCGCGGGGTGCCCAGCCGCTGGCGAGTTTGCTCAGTGCCTCGTCCACGGGGGCGCGGGAGGGCGCGAGTTCGGCCGTGACCTGGCCCAGGTGGAGTCCCACGATCTCGGTGGCCAGTCCGAGTCTGTGATACGCGGACAGGGCGTTCGGACTGGCGTACTGGACGATGCCCTCGGCATCCAGCCGGATCAGCCCGTCGCCGACGCGCGGGATGTGGTCGATGTCGAGCTGCTGCCCGTAGAAGGGGAACGAACCTGCCGCGATCATCTGGGCGAGGTCGGACGCGCTTTGCAGATACGTGAGTTCGAGCCGGCTCGGGGTGCGGACGGTGAGCAGATTGGTGTTGCGCGCGATGACCCCGAGGACGCGGCCCTCTCTTCGTACGGGGATCGACTCGACCCGTACGGGCACCTCCTCGCGCCACTCCGGATCTCCTTCGCGCACGATCCTTCCCTCGTCGTGCGCGGCGTCGAGAAGGGGGCGGCGGCCGCGCGGCACCAGATGGCCGACCATGTCGTTCTGGTGCGAGGTGGGCCCGGTGTTCGGACGCATCTGCGCGACCGACACGTAGCGCGTGCCGTCCCGGGTGGGCACCCACAGCACGAGGTCGGCGAAGGAGAGGTCCGAGAGCAACTGCCATTCGGAGATCAGCAGATGCAGCCACTCCAGGTCCGTGTCCGAGAGGGCCGTGTGCTGGCGTACGAGGTCGTTCATGGAGGGCACACCGTTGAGCCTACCGGCGCGTGGGGCCCGAGCCGGCGTGACGCCTGCGCGAGGAACTTCGCCCATGGCCATGGACAGGCAGGAGTGGTCTAGTCCACAATGAACAGGTAAAGAAGCACAAGCTTCTGCTCTCCCCGCACAGGAGAGCAGAGCGAGACGCGGCGCTCTCTGCCCTGACTGCGCCGCGGTCTCCGAGCTCCGGGCTGCGGTGCCGGGCGGGCTGAGGGTCCCGCCTCGGCGCCGCGGCCCGAAGTGTTTCCGGGCGGCGTGTACCGCGCGGCCGGTGCCGGACGTGAACTGCCGTCGTGGGCCCGGCTGTACCCGCCTGTACGTCCGGGCCCCGGGCCGAATGCTCAGCGGGTCTCCGTCACCTTCGCCAGCGCACGGGGCGCGTCGGGGTCCTGGCCACGGGCGATGGTGACCTCGTAGGCGAGCATCTGCAGCGGAATGATCTCCAGGATCGGCTGCAGCTCCTCCGGGAGACCCTCCGTGGGCAGCGCGAAGCCCGCGGAGGCGCGCTCGACCTCGGCTCCGCTGCCGATGACGACGAGGTCGGCTCCACGGTCACGCAGGCGGTCGAGTACGGGCTGAAGCGCCTCGCCGCCCTTGCCTTCGGTGACGACAGCGATGACCGGGGAGATGTTGTCGACCATGGCGAGCGGCCCGTGCAGCAGATCGGCGCCGGAGTAGGACAGGGCGGGGATGTAGCTGGTCTCCATCAGCTTGAGCGCCGCCTCCTTCGCCGTCGGATAGCCGTAGCCACGAGAGGTGAGAACCATCCGCTCGGCGAAGCGGTACCGCCCGGCGAGGGCCTTGACCTCGGGCTGACGGTCGAGGACGGACTGGGCCAGGTCCGGCAGGGCCTTGGCCTTCTCGACGCCCCGGCCCCCGCGCATGCCCTCCACGAAGAGGTACAGCGACAGGAGTTCGGCCGTGTACGTCTTGGTCGCCGGAAGAGCGTCTTCCGGACCGGCGAGCACATCGATGTGGAACTCGCTGACCTCCGCCAGCGGTGACGCCGAGTTGTTCGTCACGGCGAGGGTGAGCGCACCCGCCTCGCGGGCCGCCCTCGTCGATGCCACGAGGTCCGGGGAGCCGCCCGACTGGCTGACGGTGATGACCAGGCAGTCCGTCAGATCGGGCTTCGCCCCGTAGGCGGTGGTGGTGGACATCGAGGTCAGGCCGCACGGCTTGCCCAGCAGGATCTCCAGCAGATACTTCGCGTAGAGCGCCGCGTTGTCGGACGTACCGCGCGCCGTGAGCAGCACGAAGCGGGGGTCGCGGGCGGCGACCTGCTCGGCGACCTCGCGGATCCTGGGCGCGCCCTCGTCGAGGATGCGGCGCAGCACGGCCGGCTGTTCGGCCATCTCACCGGACATGATCCGGCCCGGCTTGCGGCCGTACGGGTCCGGCAGCGGGGACGAGGCGGGTGTCGAGGCCGAAGGGGCGGACATGCTGTGTGCCTCCAGGTGGCTGTTCGGTGGTGCGTGACGGACATGCCACGGAGTTCAGCCGTCGGCCCCCTTGCCGGCGATGACCTCCGCGGCGGCCCGTCCGCAGACGCGGGCGGCTCCGTGGGTGGCGATGTGCAGCGATCCGGCGGGCGGCGCCTGGGGCACTCCCATTTCGACCACGACCGTCTCCGGACGTGCCGCGAGCAGAGCGCCCAGTGCGTCGGCCATCCAGGGGTGTCGGTGGACGTCGCGTACCACGGCGACGATCCTACGGCCGGCCGCGGCCCCGAGCACCCTGCCCACGAGGCCGGACGGCCCCTCCTCGCCCGGTTCGGGCGTCTCGGGCGCTCCGTACGTCACGGTCTCGGTGCCGGGCAGCAGCAGCGCCAGCTCGGCGGCGACGCCCCACGGAGTCTCTCCGCCGACCGCGATGTTCGCCGTCGGTGTGAAGGCGGCGACGAAAGGCGGCCGGGTGAGCGGTTCGTGGGTCTCCATGCCTGTGACGCGCAGGGCCCGGCGGGCTGCTTCGAGCCCCACGTCGCGGTCACCGGCGCGACCGTCCGTACGCGCTCCGCCGCCGGAGACCGCTGTGCCGAGGGGGCTGCGCTCACGTGACTTGCCGGCGTCGGCGCCCCCCGCCGGGCCGTTCGCCCAGCT
>DATMEI010000671.1:0-14596 GCA_035556995.1 Streptomyces sp. | reverse complement strand
GTGGGCGGACCCGCTGGGGCTGGCGGGATGCGGTCCTAACCGAAATCCCGGCGGTGGCTGGGACATTGCGAAGGCGAACCCCTTGGACATCGTTCCGCCAGACGCGAGTAAGCGCACTCTTACACCCGACTCAAATGGTGGCGCGCAAGTCGGTGTCGAGTACAAATGGACCGACAGTGAATCCGGCAACGTTGTGCGAATGCGGGTCCATGGCCCGGATGGCAAAGCCCCGGCCGGTTCCCATGCCTCCGAGGGTGACATATACAGAATATCTATCGGTGGCAAGTATCAAGATGCAGAGGGGAATCTGTATCATAGGCAGGTGCACAACCCCAATAGTCCTCACCATGACCCAGATGGTGCTAATAGGACGCACATTCCGTGGCCATCGCAGCATCAACTACCTTATTGAGGTGAGTGGCCGTGTCGGTTAGCGAATCAATGTTCATTGAGATCATTCGAGGGGTCAGTAGCGCTGATCCCGAAAGCCGCACTGGGGAAGCAGACCGATGCATTGATCTACTGGGGAGCTACTCCCCTGTGCAAGTCCGCGCACTGGCTGCCGTACTCTCATCCCTGGCGGTTGTTGAGTCAAACTCGAACGCTTTGGAGTCGCAATTGAACGCACTTCTGGAGCTGGGGCAGACAGGGGTCGTCAAGTCTGAAGATGTGGGGGCGGTTAAGAACATTGATCGATCGACTTTGACTCATGCGTTGGCCGAGTACGTAGAAGATCTTCTGGCGGACTACTGACTCGGATCCTGTGTGTTGCGGTTAACGCATAGGGGCTCGACGCGCAGTGGTGGTCACTACCTGGGCATGTCGTCGAATCTTCCGTCCTTGATCTCGCCTATAAGGGCAGCGAGTCGGGCCGGGGTGGTTGTGATGACGCTGCTGGGGTCTTCGCTCTCGCGGAGGTCAACAGTGGGTGTCGTCTTCGAGACCTCGACGCAGTTGTTTCCGCCGCCTCCGCAGAAGGAGGAGCGCTGCCATTCGCCTATGGGCATCCTTGAGTCCTTCACAGTTCGCGTGCGATTTCCCTCACCAGGTCTCTCGACCTTCCGACGCCGAGCGAGCGTCGTTCCATTGCCGCCAAGAGGTCGCGGTACGCGCTGAGTTGAGCCTGTGCGTCCAAAAAGATCGCCCCGTGTGCGGAGTCCAGCTGGACTGTGTCCAACTGCTCTACCGAGCCGCTCGCGTACAGTACCGCCTGCCCCGAACCTGCGAAGCCGTCAGCCTCGAACGGGATCACTCGCATGGTGAACTTCGGGTGCTCCGACAGCTTCAGCAAGTGCGCGAGCTGCGTGCGTGCCAGGTCCCTGCCGCCGAAGCGCATGCGCAGCGCGGCCTCATGAATGAGTGCGACCGCGCCCGGCGCATCCTCCTGTTCCAGCATCTGCGCCCGTCGGACCCTGTGTGCGATGCGTGCCTCGACGTCGTCCTCCGTGAGCCGCGGAAAGGTCAGGCCGAAAACCGCACGCGCATAGTCCTCGGTCTGTGCGAGACCGGGAACGTGTGCGATCTGGTACGTACAGAGGGCGGCGGCTCGGCACTCCAGCTCGGTCAGGTCGAGAAAGCCTGCCGGAAGAATGCCTCGGTAGCTCTCCCACCAGCCCTTTCCGCGCTCGGAAGCCATCTCCGCCAGAGCGTCTACGTAGGGCGCGTCGACGCATCCGTAACCCGAAGCGAGCAAGCGGACCCTCTGCGAGCTGACACCGAAGCGTGCCGTCTCCATGTGACTGATCTTCGTGTGGTCGATACCCAGCCGGGCGCCCGCTTCGCGCGAGGTGAACCCCGCCGCCTCCCGCATCTTTCGCAGCTCGGCACCAACTCGCTGCTGACGGGCGGTTGTCGTTGTCCTCGGTGGCATGTGGCAAGTCTCCACTGCCCGAAGCGAGGGAGTCCACAAGGAACAACAGTGATCCTGAGCTTTGGTAGCTATATTGATCCCAAATGCGCTACCGTCTGTGTCTGTACCGCTACGCAGACCGTTAAGTCCGCAGTGCGGCCGTCTGCACGTCCTCGCGGGGGCGCTCCGGAGGGACGGCAGAGCCACGGTGGTGAGCGACGCGGTGAGGTCAACTACGAGCCCGAGAGGCGAACATGGCCATGGCCGAGCCGGAACGAATCGCGGCCCGCGAACCAGGTGAACTCGTCCGTTCGTACCGGATGAACGCCCCCAACCTGCCCGAGACCGCGAGAGTCGCCCGCGACATGGTCGGGGCCCTGCTGCGCGCCACGGAACATTCCGCGCTCGTGGATGTGGGCCGGCTGCTCGTCTCGGAGGTGGTCACGAACGTCCATCTACACGCCCGCGTCCCGCAGTTGACGCTGGAGGCGACCGTACGGAGCAACCGCGTCCTGGTCTCCGTGCTGGACGCGGACCCCTGCGGCGTACCGCAGATCCGGAAGGCGATCAGAAACGCAGAGGGAGGCCGCGGCCTGCCACTGGTCCAGCACTTCGCGGCGGCGTGGGGCACAACATGGTTCGGCGGGGTCCAACCCACCGGCAAGAGCATCTGGTTCGAGCTGCACGACGAAGAGCGCGAAGGCGGGGGCCCGAACTCGTGATCTCTGCCCTGCTGTTCGGCATCGTCGGCTTCACGGTCGGCGCGTCCGTCGTCGCGATCGCCTTCGCCGACGTCGAGCCCGGTCGACCGGACGCCACTCGCGAACCCGAGCGGAAGCGGTGAAGGCAACGAAGCGCACCCGCGCCGAGGGCGGCTGGCAGACTGAGGTGGTTGATCTCTTGTTGCCTGGAGTTGGTATGCCGCCGCCACCGCGAGCGCCCGTCGTCCGTCCTGCCACGGGGAGGGATCTCGGGGCACTTCAAGAACTCGCCCGACGCACGATCGACGCGCGCTACCGCTCATTCCTGGGGGACGACGGCGTCGGTTGGTTCATCAGTAGCGGGGCCTCGGATGATCACATCGAATCGCACTTCCGGCAGGGGCACGTCCACTGTCTGGAGGTGGGCGGGGACATTGCGGGCCTCATGATTCTCGACGGGCCCACCGTGGACCTGATGATGATCGACGTCGATCGCCAGCGCCAGGGTCTGGGGAGAGCCCTCCTCTCACAGGCCGAGGAGATGCTCTTCGCCCAGTACGAGGAAATCCGTCTGGAAAGCTTCGTCGACAACCGAACGGCCAACGCGTTCTACGAGGCGTGCGGTTGGTCGGTGGTGGGCCCGCTGGAATCCGAAGGACCGGGCAAGATCGAGTTCGTGCGGCGCCGTGGAGCAGCAAGGTCCAACTGACGGTCCACGGTCCACCCCACGCGTCGCCCGCCCCTGGTTGCTCTTGAGCGATCTGCCACGTACCCGTGGTGCCCGGCCTGTCAGGCGGGGTGGGGTTCCGGATACGCGTTGCCGTCGGCCGCCGTGGTGTCGCGGGTCTCCGGTGCCGGTGTTGGGCTGCCCGCCGATTCTCGCAGCCAGCGGCGCAGGACCAGGTGCACTCGCTCCGCTCCGACCAGTTCCTCGCCCTCCGTCGGCGCGGACAGTCCCGCCGGGGAGAGCAGGAACGCGTGGTTCTGCGCCCCGCCCAGCCCGCCGTGCGAGCCGATCTGCTCCTCGAAGGCGTGGATCGCACCGCTGTCCCGTTCGACCACGGAGTTGACCATGATGTCCGGCACGTGCCGGAACCCCGCCGTGCGGCGCACGGTCTCCGCGGCGCCCGGCCCGTAAGGCGTGAGCGGATCGTGCTCCCCGATGATTTCGCCGGTGTTGAGCCGGTGCTCGCAGCCGCGCCCGCCGAGGACCACAGGGCCGTGCTGCTCGCTGTGTACGAGCAGGAAGCCGATGCCCGGATGGTCGGCGAGCGTGCGCAGCAGCGCGGGGTGCCGCTTGTCCATCTGCTCCCTCGTCATCCGGCCCGGTACGTCCGGGAAGGAGACGAGCCCGAGGTTGCCCGAGGCGAGGACGAGCGGGCCGGGGCTCCTTGCCGGTTTCCGCCCGTTGACCCCGTTGAGCCCTTTGCGTCCGCTCTCCAGCAGGCCGTCCTCCGGCAGGTGCAGTGCGGCGCGCGCCGCCTCCAGCGCCTCCGCGCCGCTGTGGGTGTGCCTGGCTCGCCGCGGGACGGGCAGGCCGCAGCCTGCCCGTACAAGGTCCTCCAGGGTCAGCCCGTAGGCGGCACGGAACGTTTCCCCTTCGCTCTGCCCGTGGTCGGAGAGCAGCACGATGCGGTACGGGCGGGGTGCGCGCTCCGCCGCTTTGGCGATCAGCGCGAGCGAGCGGTCCAGGCGGCGCAGCACCTGCCGGGCGTCCCCGCTGTAGGGGCCTGAGTGGTGTGCCACCTCGTCGTAGGCCACGAGGTCGGCGTAGACGGCCGTACGTCCGCTGAAGATGTCGCCGAGCACTGCCGCGACCACCACGTCGCGCTGCACGACGGTGGCGAAGGCACGGATGAGGGGGTAGAGCCCGCCGCGCGGTACACGGGGCCGTGCTCCGCGCATCCGGGCCCGCGTGGACTGGGTCAGCTCGCGCACGAGCTCTGCGCCGAAGGAGACGGCGGTACGGGTGGCGTTGGCCGGGTCGGAGAAGTAGGCGAAGTACCCCGCGCGGGAGCGGTTCTCCCGTCCGCGGCGTGCGGCCACCGAGAGTACGAGCGCGACCTGTCCGGCGCCGCCGCTGAAGAGGTTCCCGCGGCTGGCGCCGTCGTGTGCCAGCAGGCCGGGCTCGCCGGTCTCCTTCACGGCGCGGCGCTGGAGTTCGGCGGCACCGCTGGGCCGGTTGCTGACGAGTACCTCGCCGGACTCCTTCTCGTACCAACGGAAGGCCGGCACATCCTTGTTGAGGCCGTGCAGGATGCCGAGCTGGCTGGCGCCCGTCTGTGACGACCAGTCGGTGCGCCAGCGGGTGAGGCGGTGCGTGGTGTCGTACATCTCGGCGAGCGTCGGCATCAGCGCGGGATTGCCGTCGGCGCTGAAGACGGCCTCACGGAGCATGTCGTGACCGAGCCCGTCGAGCTGGACGAAGACCGTGCCGGGGGTGCGCGGCCCGTTTCGCGCACCTTCGCGGCGGCGCCTGCGGTCCGCGAGGCGGGCGAGACGGCGGCGGTACGCGCCGTCGTCCCGTACGGCCAGCGCCGTGCTGGTCGCGGACGACGCCGCGGACATGACGGCGGCGACGAGGATCGCCGTACCGGGATCGGCCGAACCCTGCCCGTAGGGCACCAGGGAGAGCGCCAGCAACAGCAGTGAGCCGTTGAGGAAGAAGACCAGCAGCCCCAGTACGAGCGCGGGGACCAGCAGCAGAGCCCGCACCAGTACGGGCCACACCAGTGCGCCCAGCAGACCGAAGACCCCTGCTCCTATGGCGCCGGTCGTGGCGATCAGGGTGGCGCTGTCGCCGTTGGGAGACTGGATCCGGAAGTCCGGCAGGATGCCCGCGAGCATCAGCAGGGTGAGGGTGCTGACCATCCACACCGCGAGCACCCGCAAGGTGGCCGCGCCGAGGTTCCGCCAGCGTCGGGGCGGTCGTACGGGCGGAGATACGGACGGAGTCCGGGGAAACAACCTCAGTCGCATGTCTCCTCCCAACTCCGTTCACACCCCTACGGACACGAAAACCCGCTCACCGCGCGGCATATTCTCCACTTTTCCACATTGGGGGTGTTTGGCGGACCGCGTATCTCCCGGCCCCGTACGCGGGCGCATACGCTCGGAGAACGGCGGGAACCGGTCGTTCCAGCCGGTCAGCGAGCAACGGGAGGATCACAAGTGCCGGTGGAAGTCACATGGTGGGGGCACGCCACCGCCTCGGTACGCGACTCCGGAGTGACCGTTCTCACGGACCCGCTGCTGGTACGGCGCATGGCACATCTGCGCAGACGGCGCGGTGAACTGCCGCCTGCCTCGGCCACCGTGGCGGACGTCGTACTCGTCTCCCATCTGCACGCCGACCATCTGCACCTCGGCTCCCTGTCCCGGCTCGCCCCCCACACGCGGGTCCTCGTGCCGCGCGGGGCGCTGCGCGCACTGCCGGGGCTGCGGCGGCTGGCTTCGCTGCTGTGCGTCGAGGAGGTCGCAGCCGGTGACACGGTCACGGTGAGCAGCAGGACCGGCGAGACCAACGAGATCGGCGCGGGCGGGCAAGGCGGCCAGGTGACGGTGCGTGCGGTGCGCGCAGCGCACGACGGGCGGCGCATGCCGTACGGGCCGCATCACGCGCCCGCCCTGGGCTATGTCGTGGAGGGCGCCGCACGCACGTACTTCGCCGGTGACACCGGCCTCTTCGAGGGCATGGCCGAAGCGGTCGGCCCGGTCGATGTGGCGCTGCTGCCCGTCGGCGGCTGGGGACCGTGGCTGGGCGAGGAGCACCTGGATGCGGGACGCGCCGCTCAGGCGCTGGTGCGGCTGCGTCCGCGCTACGCGGTACCGGTGCACTACGGCACGTACTGGCCGATCGGCATGGACGCCGTGCGGCCGCACGAATTCCACGCGCCGGGCGACGAGTTCGTCCGCAAGGCGGGGCTGATGGCGCCGGACGTGGCCGTGCACCGGCTCGGGCACGGCGAGAGCATAAGGCTGGAGATGGCCTGATGATCCTTCAGTCGGTGGCCGGAGCCTGGAGTGCGGGGGTGGGGGCTGCGGTCGCGCCGGAGTCCGCACAGCAGGCGCTCACGTATCCGGCCCTGTTCCTGCTGGTGGCGGTCGGATCGCTGGTGCCCGTCGTGCCGACGGGGACCGTCGTCAGCGGCGCAGCGGTAATCGCGCTGCACCAGAGTGTCCCGGCTCTCTCGCTGGCGGCGGTCTTCGGGATCGCCGCGGGCGCCGCCTTCCTCGGGGACATCACGCTCTACTCCCTCGGCCGGCGCGGAGTCGCCTCCAGGAAGGGCTCACGCTGGCTGGAGCGCCTTCGGGCACACGCACCGCCGGAGCGGCTCGCACAGGCTCAGGACAGGCTCCGCGAACACGGGGTGGCTGTGCTCGTGACGTCGCGCCTGATACCCGCCGGACGCATACCGGTCATGCTGGCCTGCCTGCTCGCACGGATGCACACACGGGACTTCGTACGGGGCAACGTCCCGGCCTGTCTGGCCTGGACTGCGACGTACGCGCTCATCGGCATCCTGGGTGGCTCCCTCTTCCCCGAACCGTGGGAGGGAGTGGCGGCAGCAGTCGGCCTGACCGTGATCATCACCGGGCTGCCGGGGCTTGTACGGCGGCTGCGGCACAAGCGGACACAGACGGGATGAAGCTCAGCGCGGCCGTCCAGCAGAGGTTCAGCGCAGACGTTCAACGCGGGAGTTCAGCTCGTGCTGTTCAGCACGCGGGACGCCCCGACCGGAAGGTCCCACAGATCCTCCCGTGCACGGCCTGCTGCCGCCCAGGCCGTACGTACACGACCCAGCGGCTGAAGCGGCGGCTCGGCAGAGAGCAGAAACGTCCCCCAGTGCATGGGTGCCAGCACGCGCGCCCCCACGTCTTCGCAGGCCCGTACCGCCTCTTCCGGACTGGTGTGCACCGGCCTGAGCATCCAGCGCGGCTCGTACGCCCCGATGGGAAGCAGGGCGAGGTCGATGCCGGGGCAGCGGCGGCCGATCTCCGCGAACCAGTGGCCGTAGCCGGAGTCCCCGGCGAAGTACAACCGGCGGCCCTGCGGCCCGGTGAGCACCCAGCCGCCCCACAGCGAACGGCACGTGTCCGTCAGCGTCCGCCGGGACCAGTGGTGGGCGGGCACGAACTCGAAGCGGACCCGGCCGCCGTCCGGCGCGGGCAGCTCCGCCGCCTCCCACCAGTCCAGCTCCGTCACGCTCTTGAAGCCGCGCCTGCGGCACCAGCGGGCCAGGCCGGCCGGTACGAACAGGTGCGTGCCCCGCGGGAGTCTTCCGAGTGTGGGTGCGTCGAGATGGTCGTAGTGGTTGTGCGAGATGACCACGGCGTCGACCGGCGGCAGATCCGCCCAGGCGACGCCGACGGGCGTGACGCGGGCCGGGGTGCCCAGGATCCGCCGTGACCATACGGGGTCGGTGAGCACGGTCAGTCCTCCGATGCGGACGACCCAACTGGCGTGCCCCGCCCATGTGACGGCCACGGTTCCGGCGTCGGCCTCGGGGAGCGGACCCGGCTCGTAGGGAAGCCGGGCGATCTCGCGCAGCGCCTCGGCCGTGGGGCGCATCGAGCCTTCCCGTGCGACCCGTCCCAGCGCTCGCACGCCGGGGAGCGGTGAGGTCAGCCGGTGTGCGAAGGAACGCGGCCAGAACCGGCGGGCGCCGAGCGGATGCGGGGCGGAGGGCGTGGAGGGTGTCGTCGCCGCTTCCACGGCGCGTGCCGGCTCCACGCCGGGTGCCGGTTCCTCCGCCTCGTCCTCGCCGGTGCCCACGCCCACGCCCTCGCCGGGGCCAGGGCCAGGGCCGGGACCCGCGAGCGCGTCCTCCTCCACGACGCCGCCCTTCGGGAGCACGCGCTCCTGCGCTGCCGTCTCCGATTCCTGGTCGTTCAGCATCCGGTCGGGTTCCACATTCACTCCCGGAGAGCCGTCAGTTCGGTGAGAGCCGATCTCACCGAGTCGAGCGCCCGGCCGACGCCGGGCGATCCGAGTGGTTCGGGTGCGCGGAAGCCGCCCGTCAGCAGTTCGCTCGACAGCCGTACCCGCAGCGCCTGCGGGTCGTCGCCGAAGCGGTGTCCGCCCCTGGCGTACGGGCCGAGCCGCCGCACGAGTTCGGCCTCCAGCCCGGCCGCGTCCGCGATGCCGCGCTCGGCAAGACGTGGACGCAGGGGCTCCAGGTCCGCGTAGACATGCCGCCCGGCGTGCGGCGGACGGCACAGGGCGCCGGCTTCGGTGAAGGCGTGATGCAGCGCGCTGAGGAGTGCGCCGTACGCGCGGGCGGTGGTGACGCGGCGGGTCCGCAGCGGCTCCGGCTCGGTGAGGGCGTCGGCGATCACGGCGTCGGACTGCGCGTGCAGCTCGGTGCGCAGTTCCACGAGCACCTCGCGTACGGCCCCGGCGAGCCCGTACCCGCGCCCGCTGTCGGGGAAGCGGGCGATCCCGGCCTGCGGGCCCTGCGGCAGCAGCGCCTCGCCGAGCCCGGCGAGGACGACCACCGCGTCGGAATCCCGGCCTCCGTGGAGCATCTCGGCCGGGCTGACGACGACGGTGTCGTGCGGTGCGTGCGAGGTGTCCCGCCAGGTCTCGTCGCTGACGATCAGCAACTCCTCGTCTCCTGCGGCCTCGCACACCTCGTGCAGCAGCTCGGGCGGCACCGCGGTGCCCGTGCACTCGTCGGCCACGGAGAGCACCAGCACGCGCGGCTCCTCCCCTTCCGTACGGGCACGGCTCACCGTCTCGCGCAGCGCCACCGGGTCGGGCACTCCCCCGCACTCGGCGGGCACGGGCACGGTGTGCAGCGGACGGTCCAGCAGCCGGGCCGGCGGAGCGTGCCAGTCGGCGCTGGGCCGTGGGAGAAGAACCGCGCCGTCACCCACGGCGGCGAGCACGGCGAGCAGCAGCAACGGAGCACCGGGGGCGGCGACGACCTGCTCCGGACGTGTGTGCATTCCCCGGCGCTGCCAGTAGCCGCAGGCGGCGACGGCGGTGGCGGAGCGGCCCTGCCGGTATCCCTCGGTGCCCTCCATCGCTCCAGCCTCCGCCGCCATCCGTTGATCGGACAACCCGCACAACTCGACCACCTTCGCAGAAGGTTCTGACAGTCACGCGCGACGACACGGGCAGCGCAAGGGGGCCGCGTGCGGTGCCGGCCGGGCACCGGCTGGGGCCTTCCGGTGCCGGTCGGGTGCCGGTCGGGTGCCGCCTAGACGCTCCGGCGGAGCTTCCGCAGCTGCTCCTCGACGCCGCGTCCACGGTTGCGTACGAGCGCCTCCGCCAGCTCTGCCAGCTTGCGGTTGCTGCGCTGCGACATCGTGCGCAGCAGGTCGAACGCCTCCTTCGAGGTGCAGCCCTCCGCCGCCATCACCATCCCGCACGCCTGGTCGACCACGGGCCGCGAACGCATCGCGGAGTGCAGCTGCTCGACCTCGGCGAGCGCTTCGCGGTAGCGGCGGTCACGGCCCAGTACGCCCGCGGCGAGTTCGGCAAGCTCGGCCCCCGTGCCGTCGACGACGTCGGCCAGGCTGTGCGGCCGGAAGGAATAGACGGAGACAGTGAGCACCGCGCCCTCGTGGAGGTAGGGCAGCGTCGCGCACGCTCGCAGACCCCTCTGCAGCGCCATGGCGCGGTAACGCGGCCACCGGGTCTCACCCAGGAGATCGCTCACGACCACCGGCTCGCCGGTCTCCAGAGCCTGGGGCACGGGCCCTTCGCCGGAGTCCGACTGGACGGCGACGAGCGCGGACAGATCGGGATGGGTCACAGTGGCGGCGGACGCCTCCGTGGCCTCGGCCAGCGGACCGCCCGCGGCGTCGGTCAACGTGACAGCGGCAGCGCAACTGCCGGGTGTGCAGCGCACGGCCCGTTCCGCTAGCTGTGTGAAGCCGCGGCTCAGGGAGATCTCACCGCCCTGTTCGTCCGCCTCTTCCAGTGGCGTGAGGGAGGGCAGGACGCAGGCGTCGGTGACGGCATCGACAGGCTTCGGTTCCACAGGCGCACGGCTGCCCAGGAAGAAGCTCGAAAAACCCGTCGGATACGCGCAGATCCGCGGGCATACGTGAATATCGCGCGGGGATCGACCCCATGAGGTGATGAACCGCATGGGGTGCGGCCCGGAAGCCCACGCTAAATTGAACTTCATGACAGAGGCCGAGGGTTTCGGCGCGGAACTGAGCGCCTTCCGCAGACGCGTGGATGAGCTGCGATCAGCACGTTCCCTGCCCGAGGGGGAGCATCTGCCGACGCTGGATGCCGCGCTCTTCGAACTGCACCATGCCGCAGAGGTGCTGTGGCCTCGCTACGAGCAACTGGCGGCAGCGGGAAGGCGCAGCGGCAACCGTGACGAAGCGCACGAGCAGCAAGTGCTGCGCGCCATCTTCCAGCGGCTGCCCGTGGCAGTCGTACTCCTGGACCGCGACGGGGTGGTCCGGCGCCTCAATGTCTCGGCCACGCAGCTGTTCGGCATGCGCGCCGGGTACGCGGCGGGGCGACCCCTCTCCGGTTCCCTCACGCACGAAGGACGGGGTGCCTTCAGTACGCAGGTCGCAGCCGTGGCTCGAGGCGAGGGGGCGCGGAGCCTGCGTGTCGATCTGCTGCACGCTCCCGGCGCCGAAGACGCCCCGGCCTCCTCGAAGCAGGAAGCAGGGATGCGGCTGCGGGTGACGCTCACCTCACTGCGCCCGCCGCAGGAGCCCCGTACCGGCGTGCTCGCGGTCTTCCAGCCCGCCGTCAACGGCGCTGCCGCCGGTCCCGTGATCACGGGTGTGCAGCCGGCCGAGTCCGCGGCAGCCGCCGCCCCCGACCTGGGCGAGATCTCCAGGCACACCGAACTCCTCGATCTCATCGATGACTTGGTCTCCGAACTGCTGGTCGCCGAACGGAAGCCGGATGTGATCGCCGCACGCGCCGCGGCGGTACTGCACGAGCGGTTCGCGGACTGGGTGGTCGTCGACCTCCACAGCGAGAACGAACGTCTGCGCCGCAGCGTGGTGCTCGGACCGGACGGTGCTGCCCGCGACGCGCTCGAGGAGCAGGACCCGTCCACCGCCCCCTTGGTGACGGATGCGGTCGTGAACGGTGTGAGCACACTGCAGTCGCGTCCCGAGGAGCCCGAGGCCTTCGGCACGGACAGCGCGGGCGCGGCGATGCTGGTACGGACCGAGGCGGGGTCACTGATATGTGTGCCGCTGACACGGGCCGCCCATACGGACGATGAGCCACAACCGGACGGGCAGGATTCCGGCCCCGGCCCCGGCCCCCGCCTGACGCGCGGGGCGCTCACCCTTTTCCGTACGGGCGGCGGACGCGCTTTCGAACTGGCGGAGGCCGAGGCCGTGGGCCGGATGGCCCGTCACATCGCGCTGGCCCTAGGCGGCTGCGAGCTGTGAGGGGGCCCTCACGGTGTCGGCGTCCGCCTCGCGCTCCAGGTCGGCGTCGACCTCCTGGTGGAGGCGCTCGCAGGTGCGGCTGATGATCCGCGATACGTGCATCTGCGAGATGCCGAGCTGTTCTGCGATCTTGTTCTGCGTCATGTCGCAGAAGAACCGCAGGTAGAGGATGTGGCGTTCACGGTCGGGCAGCCTCCGCAGGCGGGGCTTGACCGACTCGCGGTAGACGATGTGGTCGAAGCCGGGCTCCGAACGTCCCAGGGTGTCCGAGAGGGAGTATCCGTCGTCCGAGCCCGGCAGTTCCGCGTCGAGCGAGAGTGTGCTGTAGCTCTCCAGAGCCTCCATACCCACCAGGACGTCCTCCTCGGACATCCGGGCGTGCTCGGCGACCTGCGCCACGGACGGGCTGTGGCCGCCCAGCGACAGGCTCAGTTCGCGGTGGCTGATGCGGACGCGGTTACGCAGTTCCTGCACGCGCCGTGGGACGTGCACGCCCCACATGTGGTCACGGAAGTGGCGCTTGACCTCTCCGACGATGGTGGGCACCGCGAAGCTCTCGAAGGCGCTGCCACGGTCGGGGTCGTACCGGGTGACGGCCTTGACCAGGCCGAGTGACGCTACTTGCTGGAGGTCCTCCAGTGCTTCACCGCGGTTGCGGAAGCGCTGGGCGAGCCGTTCGGCCATCGGCATCCAGGCCCGTACCACGTCCTGGCGCAGCTTCTCCTTCTCCGGTCCCTCCGGGAGCGAGACGATGCGGCGGAAGTCCTCGGCAGTGTCGGGGGCGTCGTCGTGAGGGTGACGTACGCGCTTCGTACGGGTCCCTACGGTAGTCATCTTCGTTCGCCCTCTTCCCATCGGTGTCTGCATTGAGCAATCACCGCGGGAACAGACACATGCGGCCGGACCTTGACGGTCCCGAGCGGACACAGAGGTCTCGCTCCCGCGGATGTGCCTTCTTGCCGAAGCACGTGAGGGTTCATCTGCCCGTGCCGTTGGGCAGCAAACGTCAACAACGCCCAGGGGCTTGAGTTTTTCACCTCACAAGCCCCACGGGCCGCTCGTGACGGGGGGTTTCCGGCTCCCCGGGCCCGGTAACCCGGAGCCGCATGGCACCCCGACGACGATGACGTCCGGAGACCGCCTGTCCAGCCGCAGCCGCGCACTGCCGCAACCGGTGGGCACCCGTGGCGAAACCCGAGAGGAGCACACCTCCATGTCCGAGAAGGTTGCCGACTACGTCCTGCGCCGGCTGCGCGAGTGGGAGGTCGAGCACGTATTCGGCTACCCGGGCGACGGCATCAACGGTCTGCTCGCCGCCTGGGAACGCGCCAGGAACGAACCCCGCTTCGTGCAGGCCCGGCACGAGGAGATGGCGGCCTTCGAAGCAGTCGGCTACGCCAAGTTCAGCGGCAGGCTCGGCGTGTGCACGGCGACCTCGGGACCCGGTGCCATCCATCTGCTCAACGGGCTCTACGACGCCAAGCTCGACCACGTGCCCGTCGTGGCCGTCCTCGGGCAGACGGCGCGCTCCGCGATGGGCGGCTCCTACCAGCAGGAGGTCGACCTGCACTCGCTCTTCAAGGACGTCGCCTCGGAGTTCCTGGAGACGGTCACCGTCCCCGAACAGCTGCCCAATGTGCTCGACCGCGCCATCCGCACGGCCTACGCGCGACGCGTACCGACCGCCGTCATCATCCCGGCAGACGTGCAGGAACTCGAATACGAGGCGCCGGGCCACGAGTTCAAGATGGTGCCCTCCAGCCTCGGCAACAGCGGCTGGCAGGCCCAGCCCGCGGAGGGGGCTCTCGACCACGCCGCCGAGGTCCTCAACGCCGGCAGGAAAGTGGCAGTCCTGGTCGGCCAGGGAGCGCGCGGCGCGAGGGCCGAGATCGAGAGGGTCGCCGGCACCCTGCAGGCCGGGGTCGCGAAGGCGCTGCTCGGCCTGGACGTACTGCCGGACACCCTGCCGTATGTCACCGGCTCCATCGGCCTGTTGGGCACACGGCCGAGCTACGAGATGATGCGGGACTGCGACACCCTGCTGACCATCGGGTCGAGCATGCCCTACAGCCAGTTCCTGCCGCCGTACGGCAAGGCACGGGCCGTCCAGATCGACCTGGACCCGCACATGGTGGGTATGCGCTACCCGTACGAGGTGAACCTCGTCGGCGATGCGAAGACGACCCTGAGGAAGCTGCTGCCCAGGCTCCGTCAGAACGAGGAAGGGCTGGAGTGGCACGAGGAGTTGATGGCTTCCGTCGACCGGTGGAACGAGGTGATGCGACGCCGCGCTGAAGTCACGGCCGACCCGGTCAATCCCGAGTACGTGGCGCACTGCCTCGATCCGCTGCTGCCCGAGAACGCGATCATCACCGCCGACTCCGGTTCGGCCACCAACTGGTACGCGCGTCATCTGACGATGCGCGGCACCATGCGCGGCTCGCTGTCCGGGACGCTCGCGACGATGGGCTGCGCGGTTCCGTACGCGATCGGTGCGAAGTTCGCGCACCCGGACCGGCCGGTGGTCGCTCTCGTCGGCGACGGCGCGATGCAGATGAACGGCATGGCCGAACTGATCACACTCGCCAAGTACCGCATGTCCTGGAACGATCCGCGGCTGGTGATCGGGGTGTGGAACAACCGCGATCTCAACCAGGTC
>DATMEI010000670.1:0-3346 GCA_035556995.1 Streptomyces sp. | reverse complement strand
CCTGGAGGTCGAGCAGTCGGATCTGATCGGCGGGCGCGGCGTTCAGTTGGGGGCTCCCGTGGTGAGTTCGTTGAAGTCGCTGCGCCCGGAACCGGTGGGATCGAAGGCGGCAGCGGAGGAAGTGGACGACGCCGCGTGGGCGGTCCAGGGGTCGGTGACCGTACGCGAGACGTGCGTGCGCAGGCCCCAGCCGTGCCGGTCGGAGATCTCGTCCAGCTGGGCGGCCGCCTGTTCGCACCAGGGCCACTCCGTGGCGAAGTGTGCGGCGTCCAGCAGCGCGAGCGGCGAATGCTCGCGCGCTTCGGAGGCGGGGTGGTGACGAAGGTCGGCCGTCAGATAGACGTCCACGCCCGCCGCCCGCACCTCCGGGAACAACCCGTCGCCGGAGCCGCCGCAGACGGCGATGCTGCGCACCGTCCGGTCCGGATCGCCGGCTGCCCGGATGCCCTGCGCGGTGACGGGCAGCCGCTCGGCGGCCCACACGGCAAGCTCCGACAGCCGCATCGGGCGGGGCAGTTCACAGATGCGGCCCAGTCCGCGCCGTCCCTCACGGTCGGACGGATCCGGCACCAGGGGACGGAGCACCCGCAGGTCGAGTGCGCCGGCCAGGGCGTCGGAGACGCCGGGATCCGCGGTGTCGGCGTTGGTGTGGGCGACGTGCAGGGCGACGCCGTGCCGGATGAGCGTGTGGACGACGCGGCCCTTGAAAGTGTCGGCCGCGACAGTGGTCGTACCCCGCAGATAGAGGGGGTGGTGGGTGACCAGCAGTCCGGCACCGAGCTCGACGGCCTCGTCGGCGATCTCCTGAACGGGGTCGACGGCGAAGAGGACCCGGTCGACCTGGGCGTCCGGACTGCCCACATCGCCGCACACCGTGCCGACGGCGTCCCACTGCTCGGCCCGCTCGCGCGGCCAGAGGACGTCGAGCGCGGCGATGACTTCGGAGAGTTCGGGCACGGGTGAAAGGCTACCTTCCGCCCAGGCCCGGCGGTCCGGTCACCGTCCCGGGGCACCGGGGCCCTCTCCCCGCGGCCCGCGTGCGGATGCCGTCAGCGTCCGCGAGGCGCCGTCTTCCCGTCGTTTCCGGTCATTCCCGCCCCCGTTCTCGCACTTGCGGTGAACACATGCACAGCCCATCGGCCTCGCGCAGGCAATTCGCACATCGGCCACCCATCCGCGTGAAGCGTACGAACTCGCATTGTCCGGGCCGCATATGACGCCTAGCTTTCCTCACTGGAGGTGATCGACCCATGACTGCCTGTGTCACAGAAGGCATCACGGCTGACAGCCGGACGGCAAGGCACTCCACATTCACGATCGCGGCCGACGGGGCCTACGCGGCACGGCTCAACGCGTCCGGGGAGGGCGGCTGGTATCCGGAGCGCTGGACTCTCGACGGCCCCGAGCCGTATGCGGTGCCCCTGCCCGGCAACCGCCCGGAGGAGGCGGACAGCCAGGTGCTGCCGCTGGCCGACGGAAGGGTCCTGATCGCCCGCCGCGACGCGGGGCAACACCAGCTCGCCCTGCTCTACCCGACCGGTCCCAGCACGGGCGAACTCTGCCTGGGCGCCGTCGAGTCCGAGCGGCTCACGCTCCTGCCCCCGGCCCCTTGCGGGCGGCGCGCGTACGCACTGACCCCCGGCGATCACACCACCGGCGTGTGGCTGGTCTCCGGCAGCAGTGACGGATCTCCACAGCTCGTGGCCGAGGTGCCGGGGCACTGCACGGGCGGCGCCTGGCTGGACCGCGAGGGCAGGCTGCTCGCCGTGGACCGTACGGACACGGGAGGCACAGGGCGTACGAAGACCGTCGCCGTCGACCTCGCGCGTCACGGCGAGGTCAGCCCGCTGCTCCAGATCACCGACGAGAGCGACGACCGTCTGCTGCTCGCCGACATCGACAGCGGACTGCTGATCGTACGGTCGAACGCGCCCGGTGAGGTCCGGCTGGGCTGGGGTGTGCTGGGCAGTCACCGCCCCATCCGCTTCCCCGAATCCCTGCATCCGGAAGGGGCGTTGCTCACTCCTTTCGCCGTTCAGCCGGGGCAGATGCTGCTCCCGGAGAGCTGCGCAGTCGCGCTGCACGGACAGACGACGGGTGCGCGTGCAGGTGGCGCGTGGCTCGGCGTATGGCGGCCCATGCAGAGGGAGTTGCGGCGCTTCCGTGCTCCCGGGGGCTGGCTGCCGGGCAAGGGTGTGTGGACGCGGGAGGGCGAACTGCGGCTTCCCTGTGCCACGGCACACGCGCCGTGCGGACTGGCCCGGCTGCGGATGCGCGGGCGGGGCCCGGCGGGTGAGCCGGGGGCCACGGTCACCGGCACGGGCACGGGCACGGGCACGGACGTGAGCGCGGGGGCGGACACGGGCACCGACGCGGGCGCCGATACGGGCGAGCAGCGCGGGGTACGGGCCCAACCGTCCCGGGCGCGTGCGCAGTTGCCGTCCCCGGACTTCTTCGCCCGGCGGCCCCTGGCCGGTGGGCCGCCCTCGGCTGACGGTGCACAGGCCGTACGTCCGGCCGGGCCGCCCGATCCGCGCGAGGTGTCCGAGGAGGGGGCACCGTTCGCCCAGGCTCCGCAGGCTCAGGCGCCGGCGGCCCGGGAGACACCGGACGGAGAGACGACCCACGGAGAGATGACGGGCGGAGCGATGCCGGGGATCGGCACGCCGCGTGCCTCAACACCCGTGCAGGACCCGCGTGTTGAGGCACCGGGACTCCCCGCCGCAGACCAGGCGGTGGAGAGGATTCCCGCCTCCGCCACCGCTGCCGGCCCGGGTTCCGACGGCCAGGCGCCGCACGGCCGCCCCTTCAAACCGGTCCCGCTTCAGGACGCCCCGCTCCCCACCGCACCCCTGCAGGCACACGGAGAGGTGGTCCCGACCCGTACGGCGTGATTCAGCCAACTACCCCTCAGGGCAGGCTGGTTGGGTACGACGCGCACCATCGTGATCGACGGAGTTGCCCCTGCGATGTCCGAGACCCAGGCCGGGACGACCGACGCCCGCAGCAATCAGGCGGTCAACGGCTCAGGCAAGCACAGAGGAACGCCCGCCAGGCGTGAGGAGCCCGGGCAGCGCGCTGCCGGCCGCCACCGGCGTCCCCCTCAGGAGCCGGAAACCGGGAGATAGCCCGAGCACGTGCTTCAGGAGTGCTCGACCACCGCGCCGCTCAGCACGGGAGCCTCGTCGCGTTCGACTGCGGTGACGGCCAACTTGACGCGCCCCGCGCCCCCTTCGCCCTCGCTCCACATGCTGATGCGGAGCGTCTCACCAGGGAAGACGACCCCGGCGAAACGCGTGCTGTAGCTCGTCACCCGTGACACGTCCCCGCCGAGCACGGTGTCGAC
>DATMEI010000669.1:0-5558 GCA_035556995.1 Streptomyces sp. | reverse complement strand
GTCTCCAAGACCCAGGCCGTCACCAGCAACCTGACCGGCTCGCTGGCCGACAAGGTCTACGACAAGAACGTGCACATCGGCCCGTCGGACTACGTGGCCTGGCTGGACGACCGCAAGTGGGCGTACGTACGGCTGGAGGGGCGGGCCTTCGGCGACGTACCGCTGAGCCTGGAGTACAAGCTGGAGGTCTGGGACTCGCCCAACTCCGCCGGGGTCATCATCGACGCGCTGCGCGCCGCGAAGATCGCCAAGGACCGGGGCATCGGCGGGCCGATCCTCTCGGCCTCCTCCTACTTCATGAAGTCGCCGCCTGTGCAGTACTACGACGACGAGGCGCGCGACCAGGTCCAGGCGTTCATCGACGGCACGGTCGAGCGCTGAGACAGCCGCAGGGCGTCCGAGAGGCTGAGGGCGTCTGAGAGCTCCCGCCTGCTCCCGGGCTCGCCGTGGTGGCCGTACGCCACCGCGGCGGGGTCCGGGGCTGAGGGCGCCTTGCCGGCGCCGGGCACCGTGACTCCGGGGGCAGTTGAGTCGCACAGGAGCGGCGGCGGTGTTGCACCGCCGCTTCCGCGCGCGGCGTGTACAACCCGCGCCGGTGTACGTCCCCCCGGCCTCCCGCCTCAGCGGTCGACCGTACGGTCCACCATCGTCGTCGTGTGCCGCAGCTGCGCCGTCAGTTCCTCGCCGACCTTGGGCTCCGGAGCGTCGGACGGCACGAACAGGATCGACACCTGCATGTGCGGAGGCTCCGCGAACCAGCGCTGCTTGGCGCCCCACAGATAGGGCGAGAGGTTCCGGTTCACCGTCGCAAGCCCGGCACGGGCGACGCCCTTCGCGCGTGACGTCATTCCGTGCAGTGCCTTCGGCGACTCCAGGCCCACCCCGTGCGAGGTGCCGCCGGCGACGACCACGAGCCAGCCGTCACCCGGCGACTTCTGCTGCCGGTAACCGAACCGGTCTGCCTTCGTCACCCGCGTCACGTCCAGGATCGAACCCCGGTACTCCGTCGCCGTGTGATCCCCCAGCCACAGCCGCGTCCCGATCCGCGCCCGGAAGTTCGTACGCGGGAACTGCTGCTGCAGACGCGCGAATTCATCCGGCCCGAGATGGCTGACGAACATCGTCTCCAGCGGCAGCCGTGCGGCCCGCAGCCTGTCCATCCAGCCGATGACCTCCTCCACCGCGTCCGACCCGTCCGTACGGTCCAGCGGCAGATGGATCGCGAAGCCCTCCAGCCGCACCTCGTCGATCGCGGTGTGCAGCTTCGGCAGGTCAGCCTCGGTGACGCCGTGGCGCTTCATGCTGCTCATCACTTCGATGACGACCCGCGCGCCGCGCATCAGCCCGACGCCCTCGACCGAGGAGACCGACCGGATCGCACGGTCGGGAAGCGGCACCGGCTCCTCGTCCTTGCGGAACGGCGTGAGCACCAGCAGATCGCCGCCGAAGAAGTCCTTCATACGGGCGGCCTCGTAGGTCGTGCCGACAGCCAGGATGTCGCTGCCGAAACGGGTGGCCTCGTCGGCCAGCCGCTCATGACCGAAGCCGTAGCCGTTGCCCTTGCAGACCGGAACGATCCCCGGGTACTGCTGGATGACCGACAGCTGGTGCGCCCGCCAGCGATCGGTATCGACGTAGAGGGTGAGCGCCATGGCCGGTAAGGCACCTTTCTTTCGGGTCGTCTCGGTCTCTTGAGACCTTTCGTCTGCGCGGCGGGCCGCGCGCCGTCAGCGCCGCGACATGTAGATGTCGAGCGCCTTGTGGAGCAGCTTGTTGAGCGGGAAGTCCCACTCGCCGAGATACTCCGCCGCCTCTCCCCCGGTCCCCACCTTGAACTGGATGAGCCCGAAGAGATGGTCGGTCTCGTCCAGTGAATCGCTGATGCCGCGCAAGTCGTAGACGCTCGCGCCCAGCGCGTACGCGTCCTGCAGCATCCGCCACTGCATCGCGTTCGACGGCCGCACCTCACGCTTGTGGTTGGCCGAAGCGCCGTAGGAGTACCACACGTGGCCGCCCACGATCAGCATCGTCGCCGCCGCGATCCGCTCACCCTCGTGCTCGGCGAAGTACAGCCGCATCCGGTTGGGGTCCTCGGAGTTGAGCGTCTGCCACATCCGCTCGAAGTACGCCTTCGGGCGCGGCCGGAACTTGTCGCGCTCCGCCGTGATCTCGTACAGCCGCTGCCAGTCCCCGAGATCCTGCAGGCCACCCTGCACGACCTGGACGCCGGCCTTGTCGGCCTTCTTGATGTTGCGTCGCCACAGCTGGTTGAAGCCCTTGTGGACCTCCTCCAGCGAACGCCCCTCCAACGGGACCTGGAAGACGTAACGCGGCTGCACGTCACCGAACCCGGCACCGCCGTCCTCGCCCTGCTGCCAGCCCATGCGGCGAAGCCGGTCCGAGACCTCGAACGCGCGCGGCTCGATGTGCGTGGCCTGGACGTCCCGCAGCCGCTTCACATCCGGGTCCTGGATGCCGCCCTTGATCGCCGGAGCGTCCCAGCGCCGGATCACCACAGGCGGGCCCATCTTCACCGAGAAGGCGCCCTGCTGCTTCAGATGCGCCAGCATCGGACGCAGCCACTCCTCCAGGTTCGGGGAGTACCAGTCGATGACCGGCCCCTCAGGCAGGTACGCGAGATACCGCTTGACCCTCGGCAGCTGCCGGTAGAGCACCAGCCCCGCACCGACCAGCTCGCCGTCGCGGTCGAACCAGCCCAGGTTCTCCGACCGCCACTCGCCCTTCACGTCCGCCCAGGCAGGCACCTGACAGTGGCTGGCCGACGGCAGGCTCCGGATGTACGCGAGATGCTGCTCACGGCTGATGGTCCTCAGGGTCAGGCTCATGGGGGACGCTCCTCCGGCGCAGATAAGTAACTCGCGGCGAAGCCTACTGTGCGTCCGCGCAAGACCACTGCCTGCGCCCCCGCACGTAACCCCGCCCGGCCGGAACGCCCCGTACCGTCACGGGTGTTGGTCACGCCGGGAGTCTCCGCTGCCTCGCAGGTGCGCGGCCCGTCGCACAGACTCCGGCTTGTTCCCGTGCCGCGGCTGCGTACCGTCGCGCCGTCTCACCGACTTCCGCGCCGGGTGCTCGACGTCACCGCCCGGTGCCGGTGTTCAACCGCCGTCGTGGTGCTCATGCTCCCGCTCCGCGGTCGGGGGCGGGGACGTGAGCGAGCAGGAGGTGCAGACCGCGTCGACCGTCTCGGGGGCCGGGGCCGCGGCACGTACGGCCAGCAACGCGGTCATTGCTGCGACGAACAGCAGCCCGGCGCAGCTGACCATCGCGCCCTGGAAGGCGGCGTCGACATCGGCGGGTGACCTGTACTCGTCGCCGGACAGGCCGACGATCGACGGGATGGCCGCCACGGAGATCAGTCCGCCCGTACGGGCCGCGGCGTTGTTGACGCCGCTCGCGGTGCCGGCACGGGCGACGTCCACGGAATCCAGCACCGTCGCCGTGAGCGGGGCCACCAGCAGGGTCATGCCCGCGCCGAGCGCGATGCCGGCGGGCAGCACATCGGTGAAGTACGAGGCGCCGGGCCCGATCCGCAGCATGAGCAGCACACCGGCCGCGGCGATGACGGGACCGGCCGTCAGCGGGATGTGCGGTCCGATACGGCTGCCCAGGCGGGCCGCCCGGCTGGAGAAGACCAGCATCAGCAAGGTCAGCGGCAGCAGTGCGAGCCCTGCCAGGAGCGGGGTGAAACCCGCGGTGACCTGCAACTGGAGGATGAGGAAGAACGACACCGCGGCCAGTGCCCCGTAGATGAGGACCGTCACGACGTTCGTGATCGAGAACAGCCGGGAGGTGAAAAGACCCAGCGGCATCATCGGATGCGGCGAGCGCCCCTCCGCCGCGATGAACGCGGCACCGAGCACGACCGACGCGCCCCCCGTCACGATGGCGACGACCGGCTGGGTGGAGGCGGCGGTCAGGGCGTAGGTGAGCGACCCCAGGGACAACGCGGCGAGCACCGCACCGGGGATGTCGAAACGTCCGGTCGCCGTCTCGTCGCGGGTCTCCGGTACGTGGCGCAGGGCGACCGTCACCGTCAGTACGGCCAGCGGCAGGTTGATCAGGAAGACCCAGCGCCAGCCGGGCCCGCCCACCAGCCACCCGCCCAGCAGAGGTCCCACCGCGCCCGCCACACCTCCGAGTCCCGCCCACACACCGACGGCCGGGGCCCGGTCCTCGGGACGGAAGACCGCCTGGATGATGGCGAGCGAGCCAGGAGTGAGCAGCGCGCCCCCCACCCCCTGCAGGGCCCGCGCCCCGATCAGCATCTCGGCGCTGGGAGCGAAGCCGCACAGGGCGGAGGAGACCGCGAACCACAGGACACCCGCGACGAAGACCTTCCGGCGCCCGTACCGGTCACCGAGTGAGCCGCCCAGCAGGATCAGACCGGCCAGCGTCAGCAGGTACGCGTTCACAGCCCACTGCAGCCCGGCGAGGCTGGCGTCGAGGTCCTCGCCGATACGGGGCAGGGCCACACTCACCACCGTGCCGTCGAGCAGCACCATGCTGGAGCCCAGCACGGTCGCGAACAGCACCCAGCGCCCTGTGGCGCTGGCCATGGACACCTCACCTGCGCGGGGAGCGGTCATGGATCCATCCTGCTGTCGAGTGCCCGGGCATGCCGGGCGAACGCCGCCGGGGCGGGGCAGACGGGGGCAGACGGGGGTCTCGCGGCGGACATGCCGGACGCCGCCGACCTCGTCATCATGGAAGCTCAGCTCTGGTCCGTACGGATCCGATCTGTTCCGCACAGCCGGTCCGCACAGATCCGGTCCGCACAGCCGGACCGGAGCGCGATCAGGGCACACACCCCACGCAGGACAGGAAGGGGGACGCCATGGAGCTCTTCCCGCCCCTACCGCTCGCCGAATGGCGGGACACCAAGGAGACCCTGCACCGCTTCGAACAGCTCATCGGCAAGATCCGCCTCACCTCGAGCACCCGGCGCAACCACTGGTGGAACGTGCCGTTCCATGTCACCGGACGCGGCATCACCACCCGCCCGATGGGACAGTCCGACGGCAACCCCGTCTTCACCATCGACTTCGACTTCGTCGACCACCAGCTCATCGTCGCGGCACTGGACGGCACAGCCGTCTCCTTCCCCCTCCTCGGGCAGTCCGTGGCCTCCTTCCGCAGCAACTCCCTGGGAGCGCTGGCCGACCTCGGCATCCAGGCGGACATCCCGCACCCCGAACCGTTCGACCTGCCCGACTCCTCCAGGCCGTTCGCCCGCGACACCGAACACGCGGCCTACGACCCCGTGTACGCCAACCGCTACTGGCAGGTCCTCAGCCAAGTCGCGCTCGTACTGGAGGAGTTCGCCGCGGACTTCTCCGGCAAGTGCAGCGCCGTGCACCACTTCTGGCACACGTTCGACATCGCACACACCCGCTTCTCCGGCCGGCAGGTCGAGCAGCCGCCGCAGACCGACCCGGTGACCCGGGAGGCGTACTCACGAGAAGTGACGAGCTTCGGCTTCTGGTTCGGCGACGAGACCTTCCCCGAACCCGCCTTCTACTCCTACGCCGCTCCCG
>DATMEI010000668.1:0-2424 GCA_035556995.1 Streptomyces sp. | reverse complement strand
CGTCGTGCCCTGCTCCGACGAGTTCGTCCCTGCACAGTGCGACGTCGTCCGACAGGTCGCCGCTGCGGGGCCGTTGCCGCTCCTCCCACTCGCCCCAGAGGGCGGAGGCCGCTCCGAGGGCTGCCGGCTCCAGGTACGTGCGGACGTGTTCGGCCATTCGCGGCAGCCCGTACAGCTGCGCGTGGTCCTTCAGATGCAGCACCTTCGTGAAGTCCCCCGCCATCGCCTCCAGTTCGGCGCGGCGCTCCTCCACCTGCCGGGGCAGGTGCGGGATGTAGGTGAGCACTTCGGAGAGTGCGCCTTCCAGCGCGGCCCGGGGGTCGAGGCTCGCCCCGGCACCGAAGGAGAAGCTGCCCGGGCCGCCGTCCCGGCGTACGGCCAAGGCGGTCACCACGGGCACCGCCAGGTCGATCCGGTTGTCGAAGGCGTGCACGTCGTAGCCCTGCATGGCCGCTCGTGCGGTCATCGCGGGGACGGCGCCCTCACCGACCGAGGTGAGATCGATCTCGGTGAGCGGGGTGCCGCCGTACCAGGCGAGGAGGAAGGCGTCACGCTCGATGAGTTCCAGCAGCCCGCCCAGTACGGCCTCTTCGAGGCAGCTGCCGATGGCGCAGCCGTTGGAGCACTCGAAGACGAAGTTGTCCGCCGCCAGTCCGGCGCTGTAGTAGGCCAGCCGGGCGGGCACCAGGAGGGGGCGGTCGTCCCGGAGCGAATAGCCCCACACCCAGGGGATTTCACGGTCCGGGTCGAAAGGGCCGACCATCGGGTCGTCGCGGTATGCGGCGGGCGCGTAGAAGCCGCACTCGGCCGGGTCGAGTGCCTGGTCGCGGATCTTGCTGTACGCCTCCGTCAACAGGGCGCCGCGACGCCGCCGGTGGGTTCCGGCGTAGCGCTCCAGCCCTTCCAGGAAAGCGAGTTCACGGCTGGTGTCGAACCCGTTGGCCTGGCCGCTCCACGTGACGTCGGTCAGGCCCGCGTAACCGCGCATGAAGACGCTGCCCGCCACGGGGGCGGTCGTCGGCGAGGTGACGTTGATCCAAGTGCCGGGACCGAGCACGCCCGTGACCGGATTGGCCAGGGCCGCGAGTGGCATCGGGTACGAGGAGGCCGGGCGCAGCCGGTAGGAGTCCGGATCCGGTTTGGGCCGTGGAAGAAGGTTCAGCCGGGCGCCCTCCGCGGTGGCGGCCTCGCACGGACCGCAGTCGGGGCAGAGCGGTTCGGCGAACAGCGGGAACGTGCGTACCGCCAGGGTCTCCAGATCCAGCCGGGAGACCTGCGGCAGCGCCCGGTCGGCGGGTGACGGGCTGGGCGGGGTCGGGCCGGCCGTTTCTGGGCATCCGGCCGGTGCCGAAGTGCCGCCCATGACCGCCTCGTAGAGCGCACCCGCCGCGTCGAGCACATGCCCGTGCAGCTGTGGCCACTCGCCGGCGGCCCGCATGCCGCTGCCGGTCTCCAGCGCGTCCCGTTCGCTGCGGCTACGCAGCCGCTGCCAACGCATGCCGAGGCAGCGCCCGCAGGCCGGTGCCGTGCCGTCGCCGCCCCACGGGCCCACCAGCACGGCCTGCGCGGTGAGTTGGACGGTCGCGGCGGCCCGTACCCCCGCATACGGGTCACCGCCGGACTCCCCCAGCACATCGGCCGCCCCCAGGGGCACCACGAGAGGCGCGGGATCCGTCGCGCAGCGCCTCTCCAGTGCGCTCTGGAGGCGGTCACGTGCCGCTTGCAGAGGGGTGCCGGCGGTCACGGCCGTCGCGTTCATGCGCGGTTGCTCCAGCGGAAGGTCTTGAGAGCGAGCGCGCCGAAGATCACGGTGAAGACGACGAGCCCGCCGCAGCCCAGGACGATGTCCCCCATGTCACCGCGCCCCGAAAGAGCAGCGGAGACCGCGTCGTTGAGATACCGCAGCGGCAGAATCCGCGAGCCGGTCTGCAGCCACTCGGGCAGCATGTCCATCGGCATGAACGACCCGGAGAGGAACGCCATGGGAACCATCAGGCAGTTGGCGATGGCGGCGACCGCCTCGGGTGTGTCCGCGAGGGACCCGATGACCACGCCGATGGTGAGGAACGCGGTGATGCCGAAGACCAGCACGGGCAGCGCCAGCGGCCAGCTGCTCTTCAACTCCAGCCCGAAGGGCGGCAGCAGCGCGATGCCCACGAAGAGCACGGCCTGCACCACGCCGACGCCCAGCGCCAGCACGTAGCGGGAGCCGAGCACGGCCGGCAGCCTCGTCGGCGTCATCCGGATCAGCCGCAGCAGGTCGTCGCGCCGCCACTGCATCAGGGTGAACGCCACGCTGAACACTGCCGCGTTGGCGACGCCCCAGGACATCACGCCGGGTGCGATGTAGGAGATGTAGGGACGGCCGGACTGTTTGACCTCCTGGCCGCTGAAGATCAGTCCGAAGACGACGAGGAAGATGAG
>DATMEI010000667.1:0-14181 GCA_035556995.1 Streptomyces sp. | reverse complement strand
GAACGCGCCGGGTGTGCCGATGACGAGGCGGTGCAGACCGGTGCGGTGCACACCGGCGGCCTTGGCCGCTCCCTCGACGGCCTGTACGACCAGTTCCGCCGCCCCCTGCTGCCGCCGGCCCTGGTCACGCCGTACGGACCTGGAGGCGCCGGTGCGCGGCGGTGTGGGCAGCTCGAAGGTGCCGGTGATGCGGCCGGTGATGTCGGCGACCCCGGCGAGGATGCGGGTGGTCGTGACGTCCACTCCGGCTACGTACGCGGCGTCCGGGTTGACGGCGTACAGCTGGGCGTTGGGGCCCGGGCGGCCCTCGCTTCTGCCGGTGACGACGACCAGGCCTGCCGCTTCGAGACGGGCGAGCAGCTGGGAGGCGGTCGGCTTGGACAGTCCGGTCAGCTTTCCGATGCGTCCGCGGGAGAGAGGGCCTTCGGTCAGCAGCAGATCGAGGGCGGCGCGATCGTTCATCGCCCGCAGCACACGGGGAGTCCCCGGTGTCGTCCCGGCCATCTCTGCTGCCTCCGCCCTTGAACGCGCCAGTGAACGCGCAGGCGCTGCTCAGGCGCCGAACAGGACACTGTTACAGGAACTGTTAGGAGTCTTTCCAATCATCCGGACAGTAGGCCCTGCGTTCAGTCACGTCAATGAAACGGGTCGTCCCGGTGCTCTGGCTTTCTTCCACATGGACGAGGCCCGCGTACGTCCGGGGACGGGCCAGCGGGCCAGCGGGCCAGCGGGCTAGCGGGCTAGTTCCGGGCCTTCTGCAGCGGCACTGTCCGGCTGCTTCCCGCGCCGCTTCCGCCGTCCGTGCCCGGCTGCGAACGTGCCGCCTCGAGAGCCAGCGACTCCTCGTCCACGCTCTCGATGCCGCGACGGTCCAGCGCACGCTTGATGCGCCACCGCAGCTCCCGCTCCACCCCGAGCGACTTGCCCGGCATGGTCTTGGCGGAGACCCGGATCACCATCGAGTCGAGTGTCACGGAGTCCAGACCCAGGACCTCTACGGGTTCCCACAGCAGTTCGTCCCAGGGTTCGCTCTTCGAGAGCTCCTCGCCGGCGGCGACGATCGCCGAGCGCACCTCGTCCAGGTCCTCGCTCGCCCGCACCTGCACGTCGACACCTGCTGTGGCCCAGCCCTGGCTGAGGTTGCCGACCCGCTTGATCTCACCGTTGCGGATGTACCAGATCTCGCCGCCGTCACCACGGAGCTGGGTCACGCGCAGCCCGATCTCCAGGACCGTGCCGGAGACCTCTCCCACGTCGATGCGGTCGCCCACTCCGTACTGGTCCTCCAGCAGCATGAAGATCCCGGCCAGCAGGTCCGTGACGACGTCACGCGCCCCGAAGCCCAGTGCGACGCCCGCGACACCGGCGCTGGCCAGCAGCGGGGCGAGGTTGATGCCGAGATCCGAGAGCACCATGAGGAGCGCGGTGCCGATGATGACGAACGAGGCGACGTTGCGCAGCACGGAGCCGATCGCCTCGGAGCGCTGACGCCTCCGTTCGCCGCTGACCAGCAGTCCGCGCAGTGCGTTGGCGCTGTCGGCGGCCTCCGCCCTGCGGTTCACGCGCTTGATCAGCTTGCTGATGGAGCGACGTATGACATACCGGAGCGCGATCGCGATCACGGCGATGAGCAGGATGCGCAGTCCGATCGACAACCAGGTCGACCAGTTCGCCTCGACCCAGCCTGCCGCCTCGACGGCGGAGTCCTGTGCGTCCTCCACGGACGCGGGTCCGTCCGATTTGTTCGATCCGTCCCCGTTTCCATTCCCCTGTCCGGGAAGGACGGAGCGTGAGGACGAGGGGGCAGAGCCGATCAGCCAGAACACAGCAGAACCTTCCGTGCAGGGTGACTTCGCTCGCCGCCACGGGCTCGCGGACGCGCCAACCACACTAACGGCGCACGACGTTCACAACCGGCCGCACCTGTCGGCAAGGGCACTTTCCAGCCGTCGGGAGGGCTGCTTTTCCTGCCCGTTCACGACCATCGTGGCTGTTCGCAGGAGGGACGGGGTGTTCCGTGAGCAGCAGGAGGTGTGGTTGAAAACACGCTCAGTGCGTTACCTGGTCGTGGTGGCGGAGTGACCAGGGCACGGGACACACTGAGAACAGATCGTCCCGGCGCGAGCCACGCGCCGCAGACGTACAAGGAGGCACCGTGCCGCATGTCCTGGTCCTCAACGCGTCGTACGAGCCGCTGGGCGTCGTACCGCTACGTCGCGCGCTCATCCTCGTGCTCAATGACAAGGCGGTCAGCCTCGAGGAGTCCGGCGCCCTTATGCACAGCGCCACCCGTGTCATACCCGCACCCAGCGTCGTCCGGCTGAAGCGCTTCGTGCGGGTGCCCTTTCGGGGCGCCGTCCCGCTCACCCGGCGGGCGCTCTTCGCCCGCGACGGTGGCCGGTGCGCGTACTGCGGTGGCATCGCAACCAGCGTCGACCACGTCATTCCGCGAAGCCGTGGCGGACAGCACACCTGGGAGAACGTGGTGGCAGCCTGCCGCCGCTGTAACCATGTCAAAGCGGACCGTCACGTCGCCGAGATCGGCTGGCGGCTGCGTCATCATCCTGCGCCGCCGTCGGGCCTGGCCTGGCGGATCATCGGCACGGGTCATCGTGATCCGCGCTGGATGCCGTACCTACAGCCGTACGGCGCGGACGACGCCCTCGCCCGGATCGAAGGCAGAGCAACTGCCTGAGACCGGGCCTTGTTGTTTCCACGGGGCCCTGACGTGGCCCCGGGCGGGTCCTGCACGGCCCGGGCATGCCCTGCGCGGCGGGCTTCTCCCCGCGAGGGAGTCGCCGTGTGGTCGCCGTACGGTCGCCGTACGGGTGCGAGTGCACACCCTGCTCGGGCTGCTGCCCCTCCGCCCAGAGCCCGGCCTTGCCGGGCCGTCTGCCCTGCCCTCCCCGGCAGCATCTGCCGGGACCGCGCCAGTGCCCGTGCCCGTGCCCGTGCTCTGTGCGGTCAGTCGTCCCGCGCGGTGTCCTCCTGCACGGCGTACGCCTCGACGGACCACAGCGAGTAGCCGAAGCGGGTAGCCCGCTCGTCTCCCTGCACCCGGACGTACCGGGTGTCCGCGGGCGCGTCCATACGGACCGACTCCCGGCCGCCTCCGCCGCTGCGTACGGTCGCGGCGGTACGCCACCGCTTCCCGTCCGGTGAGACCTGTACGCGGTACTTCTCGGCGTACGCGTCCTGCCAGTGCAGCACCAGTTCGCCCAGCCGCGTGGGCCGCTGCAGCTTCAGCTGGAGCCATTCGCCGTCCTCGGCCGGGGAGGACCAACGGGTGTCCTTGCGGCCGTCGTTGACGGCGGACGCCGGAAACTCAGGTGTCTCGTCGGCGGATGAGGCCGCCTCCGCGTCGCGCGCCAGATCCGGCCCGCCGGCGCGGGGGACTGCGCGCACCGTCAGGGTGCGCCGCTCGTCCCCGAAGGAGACCGGGATCCTGTAACTGCCCGGCTTCACCGACTCGTCGGCCTCGACTTCCACGGCTGCCTCCGCCGTGCCACCGCGCGGTACGGCAGTGCGGTCCGGGGTGTGCACGGTGAAGCCCTCGGGGGCCTCGGCGGTGATCCGGTCGCGTACGTCCGACGGGCTGTTCGCGCGCAGTTCGGCCGTCACCTTGCCCCGGCCGCCGCCGATGGGGGCGTAGATCTCGTCCTTGGAGAGGGTGAGAGAGGCGTCCGGACTGTCGGCGTACCAGGGAGTGATCTCATGCACGACGGGTTCGTCGGAGCCTTCGGACCAGGCGAGACGCAGCGCGTCGGCCCGCAGCCCGTCGGCCTCCCGCTGCGTCCAGCCGCTGTCGGAGAGCCGCCCGAGGTGCTGCCAGCCCTTGCCGGGCACATGCGCCTCGACGCGGGCGCGCGTGCCGGAACCCGGGCCCGTCTGCACGGTGACCGCCTCCAGGGGACGCCGTTCGGGCAGACGCACGGTGAGCGCCGGAGTGCCGGACGCGCTCCCCTCGCGGCTGTGGGAATCATCACGCCCCGGTGCGTCCGGAGCGTCCGGTGTCCCCGGGGGGACGCCCTGGTTCAGCCCGCCCGGCAGTGAGGCGCCCGGCAGCGGACCGCCCGGCGCGAAGTACCCGGTCGCCGGGGCCGCTTCGGCCCGGTAGGCGGTGTCCGGGTCGCCGTCGACAGCTGCATCGGCCGGGGAACCGGGACGGGCGATGGGGCCGCCCTGCGCCTTCTGCTTGCCGAAGGCCTCCTGGCGTACGCCCGCCCAGCTGTCGGACGTCTCCAGCGCCCGCTTCTCGAAGTCGGGAAGCACACCCTTGCCGACCACCGCGGAACCTTCCGCACCGCGAGCACGCAGCCGCTTCAGCGCCAGCCGCGCGTCCCAGGCGGCACCGCCGTCGCCGCGCGCCTGTGCCGTCAGCATCTGCACGGCCTGCTCGCCCGCCTCGCCGTGCCGGGCCAACTCCTCCAGCCACGGGCCCACTTCACGGGCGAGCGCGTCCGGCACGTGCTCCCTGGCGGTGCGCATCGTGCGGAAGGCGTCACGCAGACGGTCCGCGGCGCGCCGCAGCCGCTTCTCATCGGCCTTCTTCTTGGGGCCTCCAGCCTCGTACGCCTCCCAGAACTCGGCCAGCAACGGCCGCAGATACGCCGACTCCTCGCCACCGAGCACCGACGAGGCGTCATTGCCGGCGAGCGCGTGCACGGCCTGGCGTGCCTCATCGGTACGGCCGCCCGTACGAGAGCCGGCCGCACCTGAGCCCGCACCGGAGCCCCCACCGGAGTCGTCCGCACCGGAGGTGCCCGCCACCTCGTCGATGGCTGCCTGCCAGGACTCCTGCGGGCGGTAACCCTTCGGGTTCCAGGCGTAGTCGGCGGCGGTGAACAGCGGGATGCGGGAGGCGGTGGGCTGCTTCATCGCCGTGGTCAGCAGAGCCGCCGAACCGGCGGCGACGGCGGGCTCCCGGCCACGGTAGGGACCGAGGAAGATGCGGTCCTTCGCGTAGTCGTTGACCGGATAGTTGTCCATGGTGACCAGGGGGTGCTGGTCGAACGCGGAGCGTGCGGCGGTCAGTTCACGGCCGGTGATGGTGCGCGGCACCACCCCGACACCCGTCCAGGCGACCTGCACACCGGGCGTCAGCTTCTCGGAGAGCGCCGTGCGGTACGCGGTGGCACCGTCCTGGTAGAACTCGGTCGGCATGACGGACAGCGGCTCGGCGTCCGGATGGCGCTCCGAGAGGTGACGGGCGACGTCGTCGGCCAGTTCGGCTTGCGCCCGTGCGGCGGCCTTCGGGCCGGAACCGTACTTCTGTGCGTCCTCGTCGCAGTGCCACTCGCTGTAGCTGACGTCCTCGAAGCTCAGCTGGAACGCCCCGAAGCCCAGCGCCCGCATCGCGTCGACCTTGCGCAGCAGCGCCTTGCGGTCCTCGGCGGAGGAGAAGCACAGCCCCTGCCCCGGTGAGACCGCCCAGCCGAGGGTCACATGGTTGCGCCGCGCACGCTCCGCCAGGGCGCGGAAGTCGGCCCGCTGTGCGGCCGGATAGGGGTCACGCCAGTGAGCCGACTGCCTGTACGGGTCGTCGGTCGAGGCGTAGAGATAGCGGTTCTGTTTGGTACGGCCGAGGAAGTCGAGCTGCTCCAGACGCTCCTGCTGGGACCAGGACTTGCCGTAGAAGCCCTCGGTGATGCCCCGTACGGCCGCGGTGGGCCAGTCCCGTACGGTCACGCCCTCGAAGCCGCGGCTGCCGTCGCCTTCCTTCTGGTTCCGCCCGGAGGTGGTCTCGCGGGAGACGAGTTGCCGCAGAGTCTGCGCGGCGTGGAACAGGCCCGGCCCGTCGGCGCCTTCGAGCGCGACGGTGTCACGTCCGCCGGCGCGGCCGACCGCCAGCCGGTAGCCGCTGCGCGGCAGGTCGCCGCGCTGCGGTGCCTTCAGTTCGCGCAGTGCGTCCGCGGCCGAGGCCCTGTCCGTACGTACGACCAGCCCGCGCTCGGGCAGCGGCTGCCCGGGACGTACCTCGTGGATGGTGCGGGCGCCCGCCTCCCGCAGCGCGGTGCGCACGGCGTCCAGTGCGGCGCTGTCGGTGTCCTCGTCCGAGACGATCGTCACATCACGGCCGACCGGTACGAACGAACCGCGCTGCTGCAGCGATTGCGGACGCGGCCATACGGACGGTGCCTGCCCCTGGGCCTTCGCAGAGCCGTCCGTGGAACCCGTCGAGGGCCCGTCCGTGCCCGGTGGCGGAGCGGCCTGTGCTGACGGCAAGCCGCCGAGCAGCCCGCCGATGACGGCTGCTGTGAGCGCTGTCGCGCCCGCCCGCCGCCGTGCTCTGTCCCCGTGCGCCGCTGCGCCCACCACGTCCTCCCCGACGCCGGAAATCCGGAAATCCGTCCGCCACGTTCGCCGTGTGTCCGCGCCGCCGCATCCGTGCCTGTGATCGTTTCACCGTCACATCGCTCACCGGAGCTGAACACACGGCCCGGGGGCCACACTTCGCAGGGTGAGCCCATCACCGTCGCGCCGAGCATGTCAACGCGAGGTGCCCGAAGTGAGCGCGGATTGCGGACGGTTGGTGTCCACCTGGGCTGGACGCACGCCGCCGCCGCTCCGGTTCCGGGCCCCGCACCACTTGTACGGCCGCTTGTACGCCGGCGCCCCAGCGGTGCGGACAGTGACCGATGTGTCGCGCCGTGTACCGGGGGAGCGTCATCTCTCACGCACGCACAGTGATGTGGCGGGATTGCACCCTTGCGGTTGAGCGTGAGAAGTCCCGCACGCAACCCGCTGGGTGGTGACCTTTGACGGGGCACCTGTAAAATTTCGTGCGAGATGGCCCGAAATCCCGGTGTCCCTTCGTCCCCCAGAGGCCCGCACAGGCAAATCGCCTGTCGGGAAACGTGACCTCGGCCACGTTCCGGCCCCGGATACGTCTGCGAACGGCTTGATTGGGTAGGGCCAGATCTGACCATCCGACGTCAACGAACGGAGGCCCGCCGTGGCCGCGTCCGCTGAACTCCTGGCCGTACTGACCCCGCTCCCCCGACAGGTGCTCAAACAGCAGGTGCTCTCCAAACAGGGGCACGAGTCGGTAGACCTGTCCGGAGTGTCCGACCCCGATTCCGGACTGGACGGCTCGTGCTCGTGCGGCTGCGTCGAGGCGCCGCTCACCTCTGAACCCCCCCTCGCAGATGTCGCCCCACTGACCAGCGAACCGCCCCTCGCCGAGTTGCCGCTCACCAGTGAGCCCACCGGTACCGGATTCGGTACGGACAACTCGGACATCTGATGGCGGTCCCTTGCTGACCCGACAGCGCCGGGCCCCCGGGGAGACCCGGCGGAGCGGTGCTGTCAGCCGTCGGCTATGTTGACCGGGTGAGCTACAAGGTCAACAAGAACACTCTGCGCGCCGGCACAGTCACCGCCGGCGCGACGCTGATGATGCTGCCGCTGTCGTCCCCGGCCTTCGCGCTCGGCCGCGACGACGGCGACGACCCGGGCCCCGGGCTGAGCGTCATCGAGACCCTCGGTCTGTTCGTCGCCGCCCCGATCGGTCTCTACCTGGTGATCGCCGGACTGGTGATGCTGGGCGGCAGGTCCAGCAGGAAGCAGAGCTGACCACAGCGTCTGCGGGGCGTGGCACTACCGCCCCGTGGCACCGCTGTTCCTGACCGGCCGACGAACCGGCCGACGAACCGGCCGGGAACGCAACCGGCCGACGGCCGATGCGCATCCCGGTCTTCTCCGCCCCCCGGCACACGCACCCCACTTCTCGCGGCAATCCTGTGCGCGCAGCGCGCAGTTGGCATGCCGCTCCGTTGTGATGCCGCAGGAAAGCCGGGCGTCCAGGCCCGTGACAGACCCCGCGATACGCCCCGTGGTACGCCGGATGAGTGAGTCTGATCGGCATTCGAACGTCCGTACTTTAGGGCAGGGTTGTCCGGCTTTGTCGACGGGCTCGTAACAGAGGTTGGAAGGCGGTACGGGGAAGGGAATCGCCCGGACATGACGCACAACATTCCGCTCTCCCCTCGCCCCCTCAGCCACCTCACCGAAGCCGCCCAGCACCGGGTGCTGACCGCTCGCGCTCTGCGCGAGCACGGCGTGCCCGCTGCCGCGGCCGATGAACGCTGCCGCCCAGGCGGCCCTTGGCAGATGCTGCTCCCCGGCGTCTACCTGCTGCACCCGGGCCCGCCGACCAGTGACGAACGGCTGCACGCGGCGCTCCTGTACGCGGGAGGCGAGTGCCCCCCGATCCCCGCTCAACAAGGGTCTGTGACCCGGGCGGTCCGCTCCGCACCCGGAGCACCCGGAGCATCCGGCTCGCCTGCGCCGGCCTCGCCCGCGTCGACTCCGGGGCCTGCCTCGCCCGTTCCCGTACCGGCCGCGTCTGCCGGACAGCGCACGCCCGTACAGCTGCCCGAGGCGATGATCACCGGCCTCGCCGCTCTCACGCTGCACGGCTTCACCGGTGCGCCTTCGTTGCGCGCGCTGGACCGTATCGATGTGCTCGTGCCGCGAACGCGCCGGCTGCGCTCCACCGGCTGTGTCCACATCGTCCGCGGCCAGCACCTGCCGGAACCCGAAGAGGTCACCGGCCTGCCGATCGCCCCGGTGCCACGCGCTCTCGCCGACACCGTCGCGCAGTTGACGGACGCCGGTGTCGTGAGGCGGCTGCTCGTGGAGGCGGTACGCGGAGGCCACTGCGAAGCGACCGCGGTCGTACGGGAGTTGACCCAGGCCCGGCTGCTGGGACGCCCGCATGTGGTGGATGCCGTCGACACCTTGCTGGCGGAGGGCCGCGCGCTCGCGGAAGGACGCCTGTACGAGATGGTCTTCAGCTACTGGCTTCCCGAGCCCTGCTGGAACGTGGACCTCCGTCTCCCCGGCGGCCCGCACCTCGGCGGCGTGGACGCCTACTGGCCCGAACAGGCCGTCGCCGTCGAACTGGACACCCGTGCGCCCCGCTTGGACGAGGACGCCTCATGGTCGGAGTACGCCCGTAAGCGCGAAGCTCTGGAAGGGCTCGGCATCACGGTCGTCCATGTCACCCCGGCGAAGCTGCGTGCGTCGCTGGAGCAGCAGGCCGCGATCGTCCGTACGGCCCTGATGACCGCTGTCGAACGTGAACCGGCCGAGTACGTGGTGGTGTTGCCCCGATGAGCCCGGGACGGCGAAGGGGAGGGCGAGGGAGAAGGGGGAGCGGGAAGAACGCGCGGGCCGGCGGATCAGTGGTGCCGCCATTCGCCAGCTCCGGAGAGGCGTCAACCGCAGTACTCGGCCTCGATCAGTGCGCTCGTCCCGTCCGCCCAGTCGCCGTTGATGTTGAAGGCCGCGGTGTGTGAGCCGTCGGGGGTGGTGACGGCCGCGGAGTGGGAGCCCTGGATGGTGCCCTCGTGGCCCCAGACCTTGGTTCCGCACGAGAGGCGGCGCTCGGTCAGGCCCAGGCCGTAGCGGCTGTTCCCGTCGGCGGGGACGGTGGATTTCATCTCATCGAGCTGGCGCGGTGGCAGGACGTCACCGCTCACCAGCGCACGCATGAAGCGGATCAAGTCGTCGGTGGAGGAGATCATTTCGCCGGATGCGCCCGCGAGGGAGGGGTTGAGCGTGGTCACGTCGTGCACAGGGGGGTGCGGGCCGGAACGGGAGAGCGTGGAGTAGGCCCGTCCGTGCAGGCCCGGGATGACGGAAGAGGTGCCCGGCAGCGACGTGTCGTGCAGGCCGAGCGGACCTGTGATCCGGCGTTCGACCTCCTTCGCGTACGAGCGCCCCGTCACCTTTTCGACGACCATGCCGACGAGCACGTAATTGGTGTTGGAGTACTGCCACTCGGCGCCCGGTTCGAACGACGGTGGGTGTGTCATCGCCGTACGCACCAGGGCTGCCGGCTCGTGCGTGTCGTAGCGGTGGCGGGGGAAGAGGGGGCCGAAGTATGTGCGGCGCATGGCCGGGTCGGCGGTGAAGTCGTACACGCCGCTTGTGTGGCCGAGGAGTTGGCGAAGGGTGATGCCGCGGCCGTCGTGTCCGTTGCCGCTTACCGTGCCGGGCAGCCACCTCTCGACGGTGTCGTCCAGATCGAGTTTCCCCTCCGCCTCCAGCTGCAGCAGCACCGTGGCGATGAAGGGCTTGGTCAGACTGCCGATGCGGAACCGGTCCTCCGCAAGCGGCGGGCGCAGCGTGACGCGGTCGGCCACGCCGGAGGCTCCGTTCCACACGCCGCCGCCGTCCTCCGCCTGCCCCAGCACAGCCGGGGCGCCGCCGTCCTGTTGGACCTGGGCGTCCATCGTCTCCTGGGTCGCGCTGTGTCCCTGGTCCGCTGCGGCGGAAGAGCTGATGGCGAACGCGGTCGCAGCTGCGACCACCACGGGGACGACGGTGGAGCGCACGGACATGCAACGACTCTAGGGATCAGGCCGACTTGAGCGCCAGACGGCGAAAACGACCAGAACACACCCCGCGTACTGGGTGAGAGTCGGACGTTCCGCAAGGAATCCGACGCCGAAGAGGAGCGCGAGAATCGGCTGCAGGAGCAACAGAGTCGCCCCCTTGTCGGGGGCGAGCCGGGGCAGCGCCGGGTTGATGAGCAGCCACGCGAGCACCTGGCCGAGCAACGCCATCGGGATCAGCCAGCCCCAGGCGGGCCAGCCCGGGTTGGGGTCGACGCCTGTCCAGAGCTGGCCCAGTATGCCTGCGGCGACCGCGGCCGACAGTGTCGCCGCGGTGACGGGCAGCACGGTGTGCGGACCTGGTCCGGGGGCCGTTTCCAGGCCGGGTCCGCGAGCCGCTTCCGGGCCGGGTCCGCGAGCCGCTTCCGGGCCGGGGCCCGAACCGGCGGCGGGCGCCGATCCGGCTTTCGCTTCCCGTCGCCGCCCCCGGCCGCCGTCCCCGCCCAGCCGTATGAGGAAGAGGTAACCGGCGAAGGCGACGCCCGCCGCCGTACCGAAGAGGACCCCGGAGACGGGGTCGCTGCCGGGCTCCGGGCGGCCGAGCGCGCCACTGGCCAGGGCGACGCCGGTCAGCAGCACGGGCGCGGTGAACCAGAACCGCCGTCCGAGCCGTACGCCCGTCAAGACACGTGCCAGCAGCGGGAAGACGACCAGCTGGATGTTGAGCAGCACCGTCGCGATGGACGCGCCGAGATCGTGGATGCTCTGCACCCAGAACACGTAGTCGACGCCCAGCAGGGCGCCCGCCGCCAGATCGAGGCTCAGCAGACGCAGCGGACGCCGGCCCAGCCGCCGGTACTCGACGAACGCCAGCGGCGCCAGCACGAGGAGGGCGAGCGCGCACCGAAGGAAGGCGGCGGTGCCCGCGTTCACATCGGAGAGCTTGATGAACATCCCCGAGGACGACGTGCAGGCGGCCCCGGCGACGATCATCAGCGCGGGGCCGGGACGTGTACGCGGGTACGGCCGCCGCCCTCGCAGTCCTGGCAGCCTTCGACCTCCGCGTTCCGCGGAGGTCGTCGTTGTGGTCGGCATGCCGGTCACTCTGCCTTGCGGGACGCAGAAGCGACAGGAAGATTCCCTGTCGGTCTACGGCTTCGGCAGGAGCAGTTCCGTGTTGCGGTCGGTCGGGGTGCCGGTCAGGTTGCGGTGATCCGCGGGTGAGTTGAAGGCCAACTCGCGGTAGAGGGAGGCCAGCCCGGGCTGTGAGAGGTCTTCCAGGTCGGTACGGGCCGGCGCCGCGGACTCGATCAGGGTCGTGAACAGCGACAGCGTTCCGTCCCCGTTGTCGGCCAGTTCCACCGTGCGGGCCAGCTGGGGGAAGTCGATGTGGGAGGCCGTGGAGATCTCCCAGAACGTCTCGCGCGGCCGGATTTTGTTCTTGTGGCTGTGGCCGTTGATCCACGCCAGTACGTGCGGGTTGTCGTGCAGCAGGGAGAGGAGTTCCTCTCCGCCTTCCGGAGTTGTGGTGCTGGTGTGGTGGCTGAAGAGCAGCACGTACGCGCCCGCCGAACGCTGCTCGCGCAACTCCCGCTTCAGCCAGCTGAGTTGAACCTCCCCCACCTTGCCCGGATAGCCGCCGTCCTGCCGCGTGGTGTCCAGGCTGATGCCGGTCACGCCGTCGGCTATCCGGAAGGTGTAGTAGAGCCTGTCCTCGGCGAGATTGGCCTCCGTGTAGCCGTGTCCCACCGGGCCCGCACCGGCGTTGCTCCGGCGCATGTGTGCACGTACCCAGTCCTCACGGCTGAAGGGCGCACGGGTCAGGTCCGGGGTGACGCGACGCATCTCGCGGGAACGCATCCGGGAGCGCAGCAGCTCCTTGAACTGCTCGCCCTTCGGATCACCCCCGTCCTCCACCAGTTTCCACAGCCGGGCGCCCTCCGCCTCGGATTGCAGCTCCATCAGCTTTCTGCCGCCGACCGCGAAGTCGGCGAAGAAGCCGTCGGAGGCGAAACAGCCGCCAGGCAGGGTGTCGTGGTTGCCGGAGGTGGAGTACCAGGGCAGCGCCAGCCCGGGGCTGTTGATCTCGCGTATCGCCGCCCGCAGATAACCGTCGATGCGGGGGAAGCCCGACGCCTTGTCCTCGTCCCGCAGATCGTCCTCGGGGTGCCAGTAGAGCTTCACACCGCTGTCGTGCACGCCCTCGTAGGCGTCCACGTCGCCGGTGTTGGGGGTGATGCGCCCGCCGCTCATCGTGGTGAGGAACCAGTCGAGTTCGGCACGGCAGTTGTTGTCGGTGTTGTCGCCCGTGGTCATCACGAAGGACAGGGGCGCCCCTGTCGCCGCGCCGCCCTTCAGGCCGTTGACGCGTTCGATCAGGGAGACCGCACCCGCGACGGAGAGGGCTTCCTGCGGGCGCCAGGCGCTGGGGGTCTCCATACGCAGATACTCGTAGCGCATCGGGTGCTGGACGTCGACGACGTGCAGGTCCGTGAACTGCACGAAGGCGGTCAGCGGCTTGCGCTTCTCCGCCCGGTTCCGGCCCGCGTCAGCCAGGTCTGTGCGTACCTCGCGCTTCCAGCCGGGACCGTCGCCGAGGCGCCGGTAGCCGCTGCCCGAACCGCGTGGGGTGGCGACGGATTCGAGAGTGGTGCCCTTCGGTGAAGGATCGACGGGTGAATCACGGGTGACGGGGGCCTGGGTGCGTGCACGGGCCGCGCGGTTGCGGGCTCCCACTGCCCGTGCTGCTGCCGTTGCCGGCTGTCCGGCATTGGCCGCACCGCCGTTGAGCCCCAAACCGGCTCCGATTCCGGCGGCTGCGCCGGTGGCGCCGACGGTGAGGAGGGTGCGGCGGTCGAGCAGAAGTCTCTGCGTCCGGCTGCTGCGGTTCATCTTTGCCTCTCCTGGAACGGACGAGCGGAGCGCCGGCGGGATCGGGACCGTTCGGAACCACCCCGCTCACCAGGGATGTTTGGCATCGGGGGTGACCGGCGGTTTAACGACGGCGGAACGCCGCACGCCCATCGCCACTCATCGATCACGGCAACGGACGACGGCACCCGTCTCTCGCCGTCCGCTTGCCGCGGCGCGCCTTGCCGCTCACTCCGCGTTCATCTGCGGCCCCGCCTGGCTGCGGGGCTGTCGTCGCAGCCGCGCCGCTTCGCGGCGCGCGAACGTGCACGCTTCGCGCGCCCCTCCACGCCGCGCTTCGCGCGGCGCACACCAAGGGGCGGCCCACGCTTCGCGCGGGGCCCGACCACGCGGCAGCGCTTCGCCCGCGCTTCGCGCGGCGACCTCGTGGGATCCCGGAGCCCGTCCGGGTGGGACGGGCCGGTGCTGGTCGTCCCGGAACCGGGCCGGGCAGCGGCAGGACGTACTGGCGTCGTCGGTCCCCGGAGCCGGTCCGTCCGGGCGCGGGCCGGGGGGGGGCAGGACGTACCGGCGTCCTCGGTCCCCGACGTCCGGCCAGCAGCTCGGTCGCGTTGACCGGTCCTCGGCGCGGGCCCGGGCAGCGGCCGGACGAACGGTCCCGCCGTCGTCCCGCGTGCGTCGACCCCCGGGTCGCCCGCAGGGCAACCGCAAGCGCACAACGCAGCGGCAGAAACGCCGCGTTGGCCGGTCCTCCGAGTCCCGCCGGGCAGGATCGGGGCGGGGCCCCGGGCAGGATCCGGTCAGGTCCCGGTCAGGGCACGGCGGGTCCCTGTCGGGACCTGCCCGTGCCCGCCCGCGCCCAGCGCCCGCGTGGAAGGATGGCCGAACGACGACAACGTGAGACCGCTAGAGCAGGGGAGAGCACCAGGTGCCTGGCACGAATCTGACACGCGGGGAGGCTCGTGAG
>DATMEI010000666.1:0-4802 GCA_035556995.1 Streptomyces sp. | reverse complement strand
CGCACGGGGGCACCGCGAGCACGGGGACCTCGGGGGACGGCAAGGGCGGTGCCGCCTTCCCGGAAGGAAGGAGCACCGCCCTTGGCATCGTACGGAGTCGGCAGCGTACGGGCCTGCGTCAGACGTTGACCCCGAAGTCCTGGGCGATGCCGACGAGGCCGGAGGCGTAACCCTGGCCGACGGCGCGGAACTTCCACTCCGCACCGTTGCGGTACAGCTCGCCGAAGACCATGGCGGTCTCGGTGGCCGCGTCCTCGCTCAGGTCGTAGCGCGCGATCTCCGTCTGGCCCGCCTGGTTGATGATGCGGATGAAGGCGTTGCGCACCTGGCCGAAGTTCTGGCTGCGGCTCTCGGCGTCGTAGATGGAGACCGGGAAGACGATCTTCTCGACGTCGCCCGGCAGACCGGCCAGGTTGACGTTGATCTGCTCGTCGTCGCCCTCGCCCTCACCGGTGACGTTGTCGCCGGTGTGCACGATGCTCTGGTCGGGGGTCGCCTTGTTGTTGAAGAAGATGAAGTGCTGGTCGGAGTAGACCTTCCCGGCCGGGTTGGCCGCGATGGCGCTCGCGTCCAGGTCGAAGTCCGTGCCCGTGGTGGTGCGGACGTCCCAGCCGAGGCCGACCGTGATGGCCGTCATCCCCGGAGCCTCCTTGGTGAGGGAGACGTTGCCGCCTTTGGACAGGCTTACAGCCATGGGGATGCCCTTCTGTTCGGTGAGGTCGCTTTTGAGGATGTGATTCTTCACCCTGCACAACGCAGTCGATGGACGGGCAGGTTCCAGCATTCTTCACGTTCCTTCAGTCCGTCCTCCGCAGCCCGTCCCCGCCCGCCGGCAAAGTGCGCCCCCGCGCCGCTGAAAAGGCGGTGACGGAGGGGCTTCCGGGACGCGACCATGGGACACATGTCCCCTCCCTATGTCATCCGTGGCTCGGTCTCCCTCCCGGAGGCCGAACTGGTGTGGCGTTTCACACGCTCGTCAGGGCCGGGGGGACAGCACGTCAACACCAGCGACACCCAGGTGGAGCTGCGTTTCGACCTGGCGGCCACGGCCGCGCTGCCCGAGCTCTGGAAGGAGCGCGCTCTGGAGCGGCTGTCCGGCACGGGACGGCTCGTGGGCGACGGTGTCCTGGTCGTACGGGCGAGCGAGCACCGCTCCCAGTGGCGGAACAGGGAGGCGGCGGCCTCCCGCATGGCAGACCTTCTTGCGGAGGCGACGGCCCCTCCGCCGCGGCCTCGCCGTAAGAAGAAGGTGCCTCGCGGGGTCAATGAGCGCCGGCTGCGGAAGAAGCAGCAGCGGGGCGACCTGAAGCGGGGACGTTCGGGGCGCGACTGGACCTGAGGAGGCCTGGGACGCATCTGAGGCGCCCGGCGCCCGGGACGGTCTGACGCGGCGCGTTGCCGCCGGGGCGGCCCGTCCCGTCCCGTCAGGACCCTCCCTTGGACAGTGAGTGGTAGCGCCCGCGGAAATAGGTGAGCGGCCCGCTGTCGGGCGCGTGCGGCAGCCCCGCCGCCAGCACCCGTCCGATGACCAGGGTGTGATCGCCTGCCCGTACGCGCTGTTCCGTATGGCATTCGACCGTGGCGAGCGCGCCGTCCACCAGCGGCGCGTCGGAGGACTTGCCCCGCGTGTGCGGGAGGTCGCGGAAGAGGAGTCTGTCGCTGAGCCGCCCCTTCATGGCGAAGCGGCCGGCTGTCTGGCGCTGGTTCTCGGTGAGCAGCGAGGCGGCCCAGTAGGGCCTGCGCTCCAGCAGCTCGTCCATCCGTGACCCGTCGCGGACGCTGACCATGACCAGCGGCGGGTCGAGGGAGACCGACATGAAGGCGGTGGCGGTCATACCGACGTCGGCTCCCTCGGGGCCGTCCTCGGGGTCGTAGGCGGTCACCAGCACCACACCTGCTGCCAGACGGGCCATGGCAGCCCGGAACTCGTCCTCGCTCACCCCATCAGCATGGGGCATCCGGTCGCTTTCCGGTGGGCCAGGGCTCGTCTGCTGCTGCACTGCATAGGACACGTCAAGAACGCTAACCGCTGCCTCGTGCCGTATGCATCGGGCCCTGGGACCAGGACCAGCGGCCCATGCGAGGGGGCGAGGCCGTCCCGTGATCAAGGCGTGCCTGATCCGTGCCCTTTCTGCGTGCATGAAGTGGGGAGCATGTGGCGGGTCTGTGACCAGGCAGGCAGTGGAAGTGGGGGTCCCGGGTCCGGTTCGAAGGCCGTGGAGGCGTGTACAGAAGGGGAGTTGGAGGCGTGAAAAGGGGCGCATTCGCCGCTCTACGCTCCGGTAAGGCCGTACGGTTCGAGGACTTGGTGTCCCCGGTTGAGTGCTTCGACCGGTGGCCCCGTGTATGACAGGCTCACACGGAGAGGAGTCAACAGGCTGCGTACAGTTGTGACTTGAGTCACAGCGGGCAATAATTGTTGACCCTGTGTACCTGGTGGGCAGCTCACTGTGATTCAGTGGCCGTGGCAGTCGGACAATGACGTCCCGCGAACACCTGGAGTTGACGGACGAGGCTCAGGGGGAGGGCGATGGAAACCGAGTCGGAGCCCTATGTCCGCCTTGCCAGTTTGCGCCAACTGCACCTCGTCGTGGCGCGGCTGAGCACCGCGCGCAGTCTTGCCGACACCTTGCAGACCGTCGCCGACGGTGTGGTCGAGGGTCTCGGATTCGAGATCGCCGCCGTCAATCTCGTACGTCCCGAGGGCGACCTCGTCGTCGCCGCCGTGGCCGGAAGCCAGGGCGCCGAAGCGATGATGGCGGGCCGCGTGGGCCCGCGCGCCTCGTGGGACCGCCGCCTGTCCATGGGGGAGGAGTGGGGGAATCTCCACTTCATCCCCTACACCGAGGGCTGGGTCCTCGACGACGACGACGTCCCCCAGTGGCACCCCACAGGCCCCGCGCCGCAGACACCCGATCACTGGCATCCCATGGACCGGCTCTTCGCGCCGCTGTACGCCTCGGACAGCGAACTGCTCGGAGTGCTGTCGGTCGACAAGCCGCGCAACGGCCGCCGTCCCGGCGCATGGGGGCGTGAAGCCCTGCAGCTGTACTCGTCCCAAGCCGCGATCGCCCTCAGCAACGCCCGGCTCCGCTCCAACATGCAGCGCGCGCTCGTCCGTCTCGAACGGGAGCAGTCGGCGCTGCGCGCGAGCGAGGAGAGCTTCCGGCAGGCGTTCGAGTACGCGCCGAGCGGGATGGCCGTCGCCGAGATGGGCGGCGATCAGCACGGCCGGCTGATCCGGATCAACGACGCGCTGTGCAGGCTGCTGGGCCGGCCCGCCTCCGCCATGCGGCGCTACTCCTTCTCCGACATCGTGCATCCCGAGGACATCGGGACGCTGCTGCGTACGTCCGCGGAGGGCGGCCGGGCCGAGCTGCGGCTGGCCAGGCGTGACGGCTCGTACGTGTGGGTCTCGCTGCGCAACTCCGTGGTGGCGGACACGGCGGACGGGCCGCGTTTCCTGCTGACCCACGTCGAGGACATCGAGGAGCGCAAGCGGCACGAACTGCATCTCGCTCACAGGGCCAGCCACGACTCCCTGACGGGTCTGCCCAACAGCGCCGAGCTGCGCGCGCGCCTCAGCGGGCGGCTCTGCGCCCGCCCCGGCCCCGCCATCTCGGGCGTGGCACACACGGACATCAACGGGCGCCCGACGGCCGGGCAGGTACCCGGACTCCACTTCGACGACGCGGGCTCGGGCGTCCTGGAGTCGACGGGCATGTTCGACCCGCACCACACGCACGCGGTGCCGCCCACGGGCAAGGTGCCCGGTGAGAAAGGTCTCGCGGTCCTCTTCTGCGACCTGGACGGCTTCAAGTCGATCAACGACAGGTTCGGGCACAACTGCGGCGACGCCGTACTCGTCGAGGTCGCCCACAGGCTGTCGGCCGGGGTGCGGGACAACGACACGGTGGCCCGTATGGGCGGTGACGAGTTCGTGGTGCTCACGGACGGACTCGGTCCGGCCGAGGCACAGGATCTCGCGGTCCGGCTGCGGAACGCCATCATTCCGCCGATCCGTGTGGACGGCCGTGCGGTGCGCGTCGGCGCCAGCTTCGGCATCGGCTGGGCGGGGTGCGGAATGACCGCTGAGGAAGTGCTGCAGTCGGCGGACCAGCGGATGTACGTGGAGAAGCGCTCGCGCTCGAAGGGACAGCGCCGGGCGGGTTAGCCGCCGGGGCGCGTGCACGCCGGCTCCGGAAGCGGCTGTGAGGGGTGTCGCCGGGGCCGGTGACGGTAAGAAGATTCACGTACCCGCCGCCCTTTGATCATTCCGCGGTTGGCATGCACCTCACCCCATGGAGGTAGGCTCGGCCGGATATCTGACGCAGTAGGGAGTGACAGGGGATGACCGCCGAGAACGAAGGCGCCGGCGCGACGCCGGAAGGCGACGACCCATTTGCCTACCTGTACCGCCAGCAGGGCGGTGACGGCTCGACGGCACCACAACCCGGGACCCCTCGGCGCTCGTACAACCAGGTCCATGCGGTCGGGGAGCGCCAGTACGGCGGGCCGCGGACCCAGCAGACCACCTACGGGCAGCAGCCCAACGCGCACTACGCCGCACCCGAGACGATGCCCGGCGGCCGGGCCGCCGCCCAGCAGCCGCCGGACTACGGCAACGGCGACGGCTACAGGGGCGGGCACGGTTCCGGCGGTGGGCGCAGCCGCAACGGTCTGCTCGTCGGTGCGATAGCAGTCGTCGCTGCCGTCGTCATCGGTATCGGTGCCGCGATCTACTTCAACAGCGGCGCCTCGGACAACAGCAACGCAGGCGACTCCGGCGCCGTCGGCGGGAG
>DATMEI010000665.1:0-6639 GCA_035556995.1 Streptomyces sp. | reverse complement strand
GTCGTCGCCGCCGGTCCCCGCCCGCCCGCACCTCCAGGCACCGAGCCACTGGCGCCGAGCCACCGGAACTGAGCCCCTGGCGCTCGGTCGCCGGCGCTCAGTCACCCGGCGCTGAGCCACGGGGCACCGGGCGCGGGCGAGAGCTCCTCAACGGCCGTGCCGCGTACGCACCCTGTCCAGCCTGAGGTCCAGCAGCGACCGGGCGCCCGCCTTGACGCGCACCTCGTCCAGAGCGCCGGTGAAGTGCGCCCGGCTGTCCAGCTTCTGTCCCAGGTGCACGCCGAACGGAGACCCGACGCTCACCGAGCCCGGCACGTCGGGTGCGGACACGGTTTCGTCGTCGACGGTCAGGTGCAGCCGGCCGTCCCCGCGTCGCAGTTCCGCTCTGTGCCACCGGCCGTCGTTGTACGCGCTCGCGGTCGCCACCTCCACGGTCGCGGGCTTCGCCGGGACCTGCCGCGCGGTGATCGCCGCCGCGATACGGCCGCCCCCCGGGTCCGCCACGAGCCGCACCTGCGGCTGGGCCGTGCCGACACCGCCCATCCACAGCAGCGGCTGCTCGCCCGCACCGGCCGTGTAGCGGAACCACACGCTGGCTGTGAAGTCCCTTTCGCCCAGGGGCAGTCCGCGCCGGAAGGGCAGCCGCACGGCGTCGTCCTTGCCGTCGAAGGCCAGCGCGCGCCCGTACTGCCCGCTCACCAGCCGTGCGCCGCCGAGCACCGAGGCGTCAGCGGCTCCCGGCGCGCGGTCCTCGGTGGACGGATCCTGGCCACGGCGCTCACCGAGCCAGCCCTCGGTGAAGCGCGCGAACCGGATCTCGTCGCGGGCGTCGACCGCTCCGCCTTCGTAGAGCAGGCCGACGTGGTCCCCGGTCGCCTGGACGAGGTCGGAGTAGCCGGACCAGTCGGTGGTCACGACGCGGCCGCGGTCGGCACTCTCCCAGGTCCTGCCCTCGTCGTAGGAGGAGCGGACCGTCATCGTGCGGCGGCGGTCGGGATCGGCGGGCGCGGACAGCACGAGCCGGTCACTGTCGCCGAAGCGCAGCACCGAGCCCTGCACCTGCGGCGTGTAGAGGTCCGGCAGAGTGCGGAAGGGCGCCCTGAAGGAATCGCCGCCGTTCCCGCTGACCGCGGAAGCCCGGTGACCGAGATCGGTGCCCTCGGTCTCGCGTGCGCTCGCCAGGACCGTGCCGTCGCGGCGCTCGTGAAGCGTCAGCTCCTGCGGCTTCTGCCGGAACGTCCCCTCAGGGGCGTAGGGGTGGCTGTCGGTGGCTGCGAGCCGCCAGTTGCTGCCGCCGTCGTCGCTGACCGCCAGCGCCGCGTGGTTCCGTGTGTTCCTGCCGTCCTGCCAGGTCTCGGCGTTGACACCGAGGACGAGCCGTCCGGCGTGCGGGCCGTTGCGCAGTTGCAGAGCGTGGCCCGGTCCGGTCGCGTACCAGGAGTTCCAGTCCGCCGGCCGGAGCGACCCGCTCAGGTCCCGGGGCGGTGACCAGCTGAGGCCGTCGTCGTCGCTGTACTGCAGGTGCGGGGTGCGGTCGCAGGGGGCCTCGCAGCTCTTGCCGTCCGCACGGCCGGTGTTGAACGTCTCCGCGAGCAGAATCCGACCGGTGCGCCTGTCCACCACGGGCGCCGGGTTGCCGTGGGTGTCGCCGCCGCCGTGGCTGACCACACGGAGCGGGCCCCACGTACGGCCGCCGTCGGTCGACCGCTTGACGACGATGTCTATGTCACCGGCATCGCCGCAGTCGCGCACTCTCCCCTCCGCGAAGGCGAGCAGGGTGCCCTTGGCCGTCCGTACGACGGCAGGGATGCGGAAGCAGTTGTAGCCCTGCTCCTGCGAGCCCTTGAAGAGCACTTGCTGGCTGAAGCCGGCGTCACGTCCCGGCTGGTCCCGCACGGGCTGTGCGGACGCCCGGTCCGGCATCGCGAGGAGCGAGGCGCACAGGGCCCACAGGGCCAGGAGCAACCCGGTTCTGAACGACGCTCCATGACGTAAGGCTGAGCAACCCGCCTTCATGCACGCCCCTTTCGGCGGCCGTCCGGTGGTCCGGTGCGCGCCGCGGTCGGCCGTTCACGGGATGTACTGGAAGTACCATGCCCAGTTGCGGAGGAAGCCACGTGCGCCGCACGAAACCGGCACGGATGAGGCACACGGAAGGGCCCGGCCGGCGCAGGGGGCGCCTCCCGCCGACCGAGCCCCTATCCCGTGCAGCAGGTCAGACCGTCAGGCCCGGCCGGCCGTTGTGCGCAGAGCGAGCCGGTGCTCACCTGCGTACACGTTCATTGAGGATCCGCGGAGAAAACCGACCAGGGTCAGCCCGGTCTCCGCGGCCAGATCCACCGCCAGCGACGAGGGCGCCGAGACGGCGGCCAGTACCGGAATCCCGGCCATCACCGCCTTCTGCGCCAGCTCGAAGGACGCCCGTCCGGACACCATCAGCACCGACTCCCGCAGGGGAAGCGTGCCCTGCTGGAGTGCCCGCCCGACGAGCTTGTCGACGGCGTTGTGGCGGCCTACGTCTTCCCGTACGTCGAGCAGTTCGCCGTCGGCGGTGAACAGCGCGGCGGCGTGCAGGCCACCCGTCCGCTCGAAGACCCGCTGAGCCGCGCGCAGCCGGTCGGGGAGGAGGGAGAGCACCTTGGGCTCCAGCCGGACCGGGGCGTCCGCCCGGTCCTCGATGGCCCAGCGCGCGGTCGTACGCACCGCGTCGAGGCTGGCCTTGCCGCACAGGCCGCACGACGAAGTGGTGTAGACGTTGCGTTCCAGCGTGATGTCGGGGACGGGGACGTCGGGTGCGAGGCGGACGTCGACGATGTTGTAGGTGTTGCCACCGCCGTCGTCATCGGTCGCGCCCGCGCAGTAGACGATGTTCGCCAGTTCCTCCGCGGAGCCGAGCACACCCTCGCTGACGAGGAAGCCCGCGGCCAGCGCGAAGTCGTCGCCGGGCGTACGCATGGTGATGGCCAGCGGCTTGCCGTTCAGCCGGATCTCCAGCGGCTCCTCGGCGACGAGGGTGTCAGGGCGTGTGGTGACCGCCCCGTCGCGGATGCGCAGCACACGCCGTCGCTCTGTGACCCGTCCCATTCGATCAGTCCCGTCGGTGAGTCCCGTCAGTCGGCCGGTCCGGCCGGCCCCGCTCGGAGCGGGGCCGGAACCGGCCGGACCGCGGCCTTTGCCATCGTCCCGTCAGTCCGTCAGTCCGCGTTCCCGCTGTTCACGTGCTGATAGCCGAATCGGCCCTTGATGCAGAGGTTGCCGTGTGTCACCGGGTTGTCGTGCGGTGAGCTGACCTTGACGATTTCATTGTCCTGCACGTGCAGGGTGAGGTTGCAGCCCACACCGCAGTACGCGCACACCGTCGTCGTCTCCGTCTGCCGCTCCTCGTCCCAGGTGCCCGCCTCCCGCATGTCGAACTCCGACTTGAAGCTGAGCGCTCCCGTCGGGCAGACCTCGATGCAGTTGCCGCAGTAGACACAGGCGGATTCGGTGAGCGGGCCGTCGTGCTCGACGGAGATGCGGGCGTCGAAGCCCCGTCCCGCCACGGAGATGGCGAAGGTGTTCTGCCACTGCTCGCCGCACGCGTCCACGCACTTGTAACAAAGGATGCATTTGTCGAGGTCGCGGACGTACAGGTCGTTGTCGATCTTCGGCCCGTCGTTGAGGACGGCGGCGTCCGGGCCGAACCGGTCGGGCTTCGCGTCGTACTCCTTGATCCACTCCGCGGCACGCGGCGTCGTGGACAGATCGGTGGCGGAAGCGAGCAGTTCGAGGACGAGCTTGCGGCTGTGCCGGGCGCGTTCGGTGTCCGTACGCACCGTCATGCCCTGCTCTGCCTTGCGTGAGCATGCCGGGGCGAGCGTACGGGCGCCCTCGACCTCGACCACGCAGACGCGGCACGCGTTCTTCGGTGTGAGCGTGTCGCCGTAACAGAGCGTGGGGATGTCCTTGCCCGCGGCCTCGCAGGCGTCGAGGATCGTGGACCCCTCGGGCACCCGCGAGGATTCACCGTCGAGCGTGAACTCCACGAGGCGGCGCGGGGGATTCAGCGGTACGGCTGTCATGCGTAGGCTCCCAGTCGGTCGATGGCGGACTCCACGGCGTTCCACGCGGTCTGGCCCAGACCGCAGATCGAGGCGTCGCGCATCGCCTCTCCCACCTCGCGGAGCAGTGCGATGTCGGTGGCCGCCCCGGGCCCGTCCGCCCGCTCGGCGAGACGTCCGAGCGCCTCCTCCTGCCGGACGGTGCCGATGCGGCACGGCACGCACTGGCCGCAGGACTCGTCGCGGAAGAACTCCGCGATGCGCAGCAGGATCTGCGGCAGCGGCACAGTCGAGTCCAGCGCGAGGACCACACCCGAACCGAGAGTCGTCCCGGCCTCTCGGGTGCCCTCGAAGGTGAGGGGGATGTCGAGTTCGTCGCCCCGCACGAAGCCGCCGGCGGCGCCGCCGAGCAGGATCGCCCGCAGGCCTTCGGCTGCGCCCGCGAGTTGGAGCAGGTCACCGAGGGTGGCGCCGAAGGGCAGTTCGTAGATGCCGGGACGCTCCACGCTGCCGGCGACGCAGAAGAGCTTGGGGCCCGTGGAGTTGCCGGTGCCGATGGCGGCGTACGCCTCGGCGCCCAGCTCCAGGACGGTCAGCACGTTCACCAGCGTCTCGACGTTGTTGGCGGCGGTCGGCTTGCCGAACAGGCCCTTCTCCACCGGGAAGGGCGGCTTGGAACGCGGTTCGCCGCGGTTGCCCTCAAGGGAGTTGAAGAGGGCGGTCTCCTCACCGCAGATGTACGCGCCCGCACCACGCCGGATCTCGATGTCGAAGGCGTAGCCCTGGCCCAGCACGTCCGGACCGAGCAGTCCGCGCGTACGGGCCTGCTCGACGGCGTGTTCCAACCGCCGCAGGGCGCGCGGGTATTCACCGCGCAGGTACAGAAAGCCCTTGTGGGCGCCGGTGGCGTAGCCGGCGATGGTCATGGACTCGATCAGTGCGTAGGGATCGCCCTCCATCAGCACCCGGTCCTTGAAGGTGCCCGGCTCGCTCTCGTCCGCGTTGCAGACCACGTAGTGCGGCTGGTCGGGCTGGGCCGCCGTGGCCTGCCACTTGCGGCCCGTGGGGAAGGCGGCGCCGCCACGCCCCAGCAGTCCGGAGTCGGTCACCTCACGCAGGACGGCGGCCGGGCCGAGCTTGAACGCGCGCCGCAGCGCCCGGTATCCGCCGTGCGCGCGGTAGTCGTCGAGGGAGGCGGGATCGACCACACCGATGCGGGAGAGCAACTTCAGGGAGGGGTCGCCCGCCTGCGGCACGGCCAGCCCCGCATCCGGTTCCTCGGGTGCGTCCTGCGGGGCACGGGCCGCCGCTTCGACAGCTTCGGCGGTGGCGGGCGCGACGACGGCGGTGGCGTACGTACGCTCCTCCGTCAGCGAAGCCGAAGCCGAAGCAGGGGCCGAAGTGGCAGTCGCGTCCTGGGCAGTTGAGCCCGCCAATGCCGGACAGCCCTGGACCCCGGCCCGTATCGCCAGCGCCGCCGGAGCACGCTCACAAAGGCCCAGGCAGGGGCTGGGCTCCCAGACCACGCCCTCGCGGGCCTCGCCCGACGGGCCCAGGCGGCGTTCCACATCCGCCTTGAAGTCGTCCGCGCCCGGCGCCGCCGCGCATGCGATGTCCGTACAGACATGCACGACGGTGGCCGGACGCGGACGCATCGAGAACATCGAATAGAACGTGGCGACCCCGTAGGCCTCCGCGGGCGGAACCGTCAGCCTCCGGCAGAGGTAGCTCAGTGCTCCCTCACTGATCCAGCCCACCCTGTCGTTGACCGCGTGCAGCCCCGGCAACAGCAGGTCGCGCCGCTCACGCGCTTCCCGGCCGCCCTGGGCCCAGCGCAGGTCGCCCGTACTGCGGTCGTCCGCACCCTCCCAGGCGCTCGTGGGCGGCCCGAGCAGGTCGTCGACGGCCGCCTTTTCCTCGTCCGTCGGCTTGCTGTCTCCGAAGCGCAGGTCCATCGAGCTCTCAGCTCCTCACGGCTGCCGCGACCGGCAGCTTCTCGATCCGTATCGCGGACGCCTTGAACTCGGCGGTCCCGGCGATGGGGCAGTTGGCCTCGATGGTCAGCTGGTTGGTGTCCACCTCGTCCGGGAAGTGCATCGTCATGAAGGCCAGTCCGGGCCGGAGCGCCGGATCGACCCACACGGGCGCGAGAACCGACCCGCGCCGGGAGGTCACCCGCACCTCCTCCTCCGTGACGACGCCGTATTGCGCCGCGTCCTCCGGACACAGCTCGATGTACTCGCCGCGCCGCAACGGCGAGGCGTAACTGCCGCTCTGCACACCGGTGTTGTAGGAGTCCAGGCGGCGGCCCGTCGTCAGCCGCAGCGGGAAGTCCTCGTCGGTGAGGTCGACCGGCGGGTCGTGTTTGACGATGCCGAAAGCGGCCGCCTTGCCGCGCTTGGCCGGGTCCGTCTCCCACAACCGCCCGTGCAGATAGGTCGGTTCGAGCCGATCCGTGCTGGGGCAGGGCCACTGGATGCCGTGGTGCTCGGCGAGCCGGTCGTACGTCATGCCGAAGTGGTCGGGCGAGATCGAGCGCAACTCGTCCCAGACGGCCTCGGAGTCCGCGTACTTCCACTCGTGGCCGAGGCGCTGGGCG
>DATMEI010000664.1:0-10463 GCA_035556995.1 Streptomyces sp. | reverse complement strand
CGGAGAAGCGCGACCACCGCAAGCTGGGCACCGAGCTCGACCTCTACTCTTTCCCCGACGAGATCGGGTCGGGGCTGGCCGTCTTCCATCCCAAGGGCGGGGTGATCCGGCGGGTGATGGAGGACTACGTCCGGCGGCGGCACGAGGAGGCAGGGTACGAGTTCGTCAACACCCCGCACATCGCGAAGGAAGGGCTGTTCGAGACCTCCGGGCACCTTCCGAACTACGCGGAGTCGATGTTCCCGCCCCTGGAGTTCGACGGGCAGGACTACCGCCTCAAGGCCATGAACTGCCCGATGCACAACCTGATCTTCAAGGCGCGCGGCCGTTCCTACCGTGAACTGCCGCTGCGGCTCTTCGAGTTCGGGACGGTCTACCGCTACGAGAAGTCCGGCGTCGTGCACGGCCTGACGCGCGCACGCGGCTTCACCCAGGACGACTCGCACATCTACTGCACCAAGGAGCAGATGGCGGACGAGCTGGACAGTCTGCTCACCTTCGTGCTGAACCTGCTGCGGGACTACGGCCTGAGCGACTTCTACCTGGAGCTGTCCACCCGTGAGGAGGGCAACCCCAAGTTCATCGGTGAGCCCGCAGAGTGGGAGGAAGCCACCGAGACGCTGCGGGAGGCGGCAGGCAAGCAGGGTCTGGAGCTGGTGATGGACCCGGGCGGTGCCGCCTACTACGGGCCGAAGATCTCCGTACAGACGAAGGACGCCATCGGACGGACCTGGCAGATGTCCACGCTCCAGGTGGACTTCCAGCAGCCCAAGCGGTTCGGTCTGGAGTACACCGCGGCCGACGGCTCCCGGCAGCAGCCCGTCATGCTGCACCGCGCCCTGTTCGGGTCGATCGAGCGCTTCTTCGCGGTGCTGCTGGAGCACTACGCGGGTGCGTTCCCGGCGTGGCTGGCGCCCGTACAGGCCGTGGGCATCCCGATCGGTGACACGCATGTGCCGTATCTGGAGGAGTTCGCCGCGGAGGCGAAGAAAAAGGGGCTGCGGGTCGAGGTCGACTCCTCGTCCGACCGTATGCAGAAGAAGATCCGCAACGCACAGAAGGCCAAGGTTCCCTTCATGATCATCGCGGGGGACGAGGACGTATCGGCGGGCGCGGTCTCCTTCCGTTACCGCGACGGTTCGCAGAAGAACGGCGTACCGCAGAACGAGGCGGTCGCGGAGCTGCTGGAGGCCGTGGAGCGCCGCGTGTAGCAGCCCTGCGCAGCCGGTCGCCTACGGCCGTCCCAGCACGCTCGGGGGCCGGGCTCAGGGGATCACCCTGGGGCCCGGCCCCGCATATGGGAAGTCTTATGCTGGCCCGCATGACGAGTGAGCCGGAACAGCAGATCGGGGTCGGGACGCCGGATGCGTTCCAGCGCCTGTGGACACCGCACCGCATGGCCTACATCCAGGGTGAGAACAAGCCCAGCGGCCCCGAAGCCGGCGACGGCTGTCCTTTCTGCACCATTCCGTCCAAGAGCGATGAGGACGGTCTCGTACTGGCTCGCGGGGAGCACGTCTACGCGGTGCTCAACCTCTACCCGTACAACGGCGGGCACCTCATGGTCGTCCCTTTCCGGCACGTCGCCGACTATCCGGATCTGACCGGCGGGGAGACCGGCGAACTCGCCCGGTTCACCAAGCAGGCGATGAACACGCTGCGAGCCGCGTCAGGGGCGCAGGGCTTCAACATCGGCATGAACCAGGGCTCGGTCGCGGGCGCCGGGATCGCCGCACATCTGCACCAGCACGTCGTGCCGCGGTGGGGCGGCGACACCAACTTCATGCCGGTCGTCGGGCACACACGGGTGCTTCCGCAACTCCTGGGCGAGACACGCACGATGCTCGCCGACGCATGGCAGGAAGTGGCCTAGCCGCTCGACGTGCCGGGCTTGGGCGTGCCCTGCCCGGCGGGGCACGCCCTGGCGTACGTCACGCGTCGTAGGCGTCGGCCTTCCTCGGCTCGGCGCCCTGCACAAGGCCACTGAGAATGAGGGAACGGGCGCCGAATTGCTCGGTGTTGCAGCCGTTCTCCTCCAGTACGCGCAGCGCCGCCGCATGCACCACACGCAGCACCGGGGTCGCCGCCCGCAGCGCGTCGTCCGCCATGAAGCGATGCCGCCACGGCTTGTCCGCCCAGGCGTGCCGCAGCCCGAACGGCTCCGGCAGAGTCAGCTTGCCGCCCAGGAAGTCCAGCATCGGCGGGAACCAGGTGAAGGGCGCGCGGGCCGCGAGCCGGACCACCTCAGGGGCTTCCACCAGCGGCTGCGTGATCTCCTTGGTCTCCCAGAACTTCACGTTCTTGGAGACCTCCTTCGTCTTCGCCTTGGGCTTCGTCGTGAACAGCGGATGTACGGGACCGAGCGCGTGCCCCGTGACCTCGATGCGCAGCGTGTGGTGCAGCACCGTCACAGAGATCAGCAGCGTGATCACCAACTGCCCGTCCCAGAGCACGAACTGCACGCCCAGGTAGTGCCGGTTGCCGCTGCCGAACTGCTGCTCGTTGCAGATGCGCTGTATCTCGAAGTCCTTGATGCGGTAGCCCTCGACCTCCTGGCCCTCGGGACGCGTGACCTCCTTCGCGCCTTCGCCGATGGGGGAGACGATCCAGTGCCGTATGGAGGGCTTGGGGAAGCCGCCGGTGTGCAGAGGGCCGCGCTCCAGCATGCGCAGTTGGTCGTGGATCGAGCGGACCACGTCCCAGCTGCGGAAGGGGTTGATGTCGGTGTCGGGATCGACCGGCACCAGTTCCTCCGCGAGCTGCCAGCTTCCCCACCGCGTTCCCATGCCGAGTATGCCCTTGGGGCCCGCGTAGTAGACGAGGTTGCTGGCCTGCTCGGCGGTGAGTTTTGCCAGGCCCAGACGGATGCGTTCCGCACCCGCGTCCCCGGGGTCCTGCGGCACCGCCTCGGGGATCTTCGCGCCGACGCCGGTGCCTCCCAGGAGAAGCTCCCACTGCCCCCGCAGAAGCTTGGCCGAGCGTTCACAGACCTGCTTCGCCCACAGCCAGCCGACGATCGGGGCGATGAGCATCCCCCGCAGATAGATCGCGAGCAGCCCGGTGAAGGGCAGTTTGAGTACGAAGAGCACCGCCAGCCCGCCCAGTGCGACCATCGCGGCCATGCCGAGGGCACCCATCCGCTTGTTCTGCGAACCGGCCATGGCGCGGCGGAGCTGGAAGGCCACCAGCCACAGCAGAGTGCCGGGCAGGAACAGCAGCCCGAAGATCCCCATGATCACGGTCAGCCGGGTGTCCCGGTCCTTGCGGATACGGGTCGCCGCCAGGCAGTGCTCGACCACGGTCTGCGGCTCGGTGCCGAAGGACTGGATGAGTGCCTTGCGCGCGCCGCCGAGCAACCGCACCTGTACGGCGCGGGAGAACGCCTCGCCGAGTTTCGGCTCGAAGAGCGACAGAAGGCCCTTCTTCATCTTCGCGCCGTCGTTGGCCTCGATGAGGGCCGTGAGATCGGTGTCGCGATAGGCAGCGGAAGCGAGGGCCTGGGTGGCCGCGGTCTGGCCGCCCGAGCCCGAGAGCGGGACCTGAGCTCCCGGACTGAAGTCCGAGGCGGCCTCGATCCCTTCGAAGTCGTCGAATCCGGCCACTGAGCCCCCACTTCGCTATGCCTCACCCTGCGCGTGCCCCCACGGCTGCACGTCCGCGCTGCTGCCGTGCTCGCATCGTGTGCCGACCACGGCACTTTCCCAACTGTCGTGGCCGGCACACCTCTTCACGCGTCCCCGTCCAGCGTAGCCCCGATCAGCCGCCGTTCTGGGCCGCATCCAGGATCTTGCCGGACAGCTGCTGAGGCATCGGTTCGTGGCAGGCGTACGCGCGGGCGAACCGGCCCGTGCCGTGCGAGAGGGAGCGCAGCTCCACCGCGTAACGGCTGATCTCGATCTCCGGGATCTGCGCCCGTACGAGCGTCTGCCCGTCGGACGCCTGCTCGGTGCCGGAGACCCTGCCGCGCCGTCCGGACAGGTCACTCATGACCGATCCGACGTACTCGTCCGAGACCGTCACCTGCAACTCCGCGACAGGCTCCAGCAGATGGATGCGCGCCTTGGCCGCACACTCGCGCAGCGCGAGCGCTCCGGCCGTCTGGAACGCGGCGTCGGAGGAGTCCACCGAGTGCGCCTTGCCGTCGTGGAGCGTCACCCGGAAGTCCACCAGCGGGTATCCGGCGGCCACGCCCTTGGCGGCCTGGGCCCGTACGCCCTTCTCCACGGACGGGATGAACTGCCGCGGCACGGCGCCGCCCACCACCTTGTCGACGAACTCGATGCCCGAACCGCCGGGCAGGGGCTCCACGGTGATCTCGCAGATCGCGAACTGCCCGTGCCCGCCCGACTGTTTGACGTGCCGTCCCCGCCCGGTCGCCTCCTCGGCGAAGGTCTCCCGCAGAGAGACCCTGTGCTCGACGGAGTCGACGTTCACGCCGTAACGGCTGCGCAGCCGTTCGAGGGCGACGCCCATGTGCGCCTCGCCCAGGCACCACAGGACGAGCTGGTGGGTGTCGGGGTTCTGCTCCAGGCGCATCGTGGGGTCCTCGGCCACCAGCCTGGAAAGACCGTGCGAGAGCTTGTCCTCGTCCGGCTTGCTGTGCGCCTGTATCGCGACCGGCAGCAGCGGGTCAGGCATGACCCACGGCTCCATGAGAAGCGGATCGTCCTTGCTGGAGAGGGTGTCGCCTGTCTCCGCCCGGGTCAGCTTCGCGACGCACGCGAGGTCACCCGCTACGGCTTTGGACAGCGGACGCTGCTGCTTGCCGAACGGTGCGGAGAGCGCTCCGATCCGCTCGTCCACGTCGTGGTCCTCGTGCCCGCGGTCCTCGAGGCCGTGGCCGGAGACGTGCACTGTCTCGTCGGGACGAAGAGCGCCGGAGAAGACCCGTACGAGCGAAATACGGCCCACGTACGGGTCCGAGGACGTCTTGACCACCTCGGCCGCCAGCGGGCCCTCCGCGTCGCAGGTCAGCGCCGGGCGCGCTTGGCCCTGCGGAGTGGTGACGGCGGGGATCTCGCGCTCCAGCGGTGTCGGGAAACCGCCTGTGATCAGTTCCAGCAGTTCGACGGTGCCCAGGCCCTGGCGGCTGCCCTCGGCCGCGGGGGCCGCTGCCAGGACCGGGTGGAACACACCGCGGGCGACGGCCTTCTCCAGGTCCGCGATGAGGGTCTTGATGTCGCAGTCGCCGCCGCCGAGATAGCGGTCCATGAGGGTCTCGTCCTCGCTCTCGGCGATGATCCCCTCGATGAGCCGGTTCCTGGACTCCTCGATCAGCGGCAGATGTGCGGGGTCGGGGTCGCGTTCTGTGCGTGTGCCGGAGGAGTAGTCGAAGACCCGCTGCGAGAGCAGTCCGATGAGTCCCTCGACGGGTGTGTGTCCGTCGGAGCTCTGCTCGCCGCGCAGCGGGAGGTACAGCGGGAGCACCGCGTCCGGGTCGTCACCGCCGAAGATCCGCCGGCACACCGACACCATTTCCTCGAAGTCGGCGCGTGCGGAGTCGAGATGGGTGACCACGATGGCCCGCGGCATTCCCACGGCCGCGCACTCGTCCCAGACCAGGCGGGTCGCGCCGTCCACGCCGTCGGCTGCCGAGACAACGAAAAGGGCCGCGTCCGCTGCTCGCAGACCGGCCCTCAACTCCCCGACGAAATCGGCGTATCCGGGGGTGTCCAGTACGTTGATCCGGATGCCGCCCCACTCCACCGGGACCAGGGAGAGCTGCACCGAACGCTGTTGCCGGTGCTCGATCTCGTCGTAGTCGGAGAGGGAGCCGCCGTCCTCCACCCTGCCCGCCCGGGTCACCGCCCCGGAGGCCAGCGCCAGTGCTTCGACGAGGGTGGTCTTTCCCGATCCGCTGTGGCCGACCAGTACCACGTTGCGCAGTTTGGAGGGATGGTCGGCCGCCGCTGCCCTGCCGGCGGCTCCGGGGTGTGTGCTCGCCTTGTCGCCCATGTGTCCCGCCTTCCGGTCGACACCTTCTGGGTTCTTCGCGAAAACCGCGGTTCTTCGAGCTTTCCACCGCTGTCTGCAGGCGTCCATACGTAGGGCAGGGCGGCGCCACGGTCCGTGCGCGGCGGCCCCCGCGTGCCTGGCTACGATGGGCCAGCCGGGGGCCGTACCTGCTGCCGGATTCGCCATCGATCTTCCGGGACGACCATGCTGAACAAGTACGCGCGTGCATTCTTCACGCGTGTCCTCACCCCCTTCGCCGCACTGCTGCTGCGCCTGGGAGTGAGCCCCGATACGGTCACCCTGGTCGGCACCGGCGGGGTGGTGGCGGGCGCACTGGTCTTCTACCCGCTGGGCGAGTTCTTCTGGGGCACCGTCGTCATCACGCTGTTCGTCTTCTCCGACCTCGTCGACGGCAACATGGCGCGGCAGTTGGGGCGTTCCAGCCGTTGGGGCGCCTTCCTCGACTCCACTCTCGACCGCGTCGCGGACGCGGCGGTCTTCGGCGGCATCGCACTGTGGTATGCGGGCGGCGGAGACAGCGTGCTGATGTGTGCCGTGACCATCTTCTGTCTTGCCAGCGGACAGGTCGTCTCCTACACCAAGGCTCGCGGCGAGAGCATCGGGCTGCCGGTCGACGTCAACGGCCTGGTGGAGCGGGCCGAGCGGCTCGTCATCACCCTGGTGCTGACCGGACTTTCGGGGTTCACCGCCTTCGGCGTCCCGCACATCGGCGTTCTGCTCCCCATCGCGCTGTGGGTGGTCGCGCTTGGCAGTATCGTCACGCTCGGCCAGCGCGTCGTGACCATCCGGCGCGAGGCCGCCGAAGCCGCCGAGGCGGAAGGGACGGGGACCGCGTGAGCACCGCCCGCGACCGGTTGACGGATTCGCTGTACGGGCTGGGCTGGGCGGGAGTGCGCAAGCTCCCCGAGCCGGCTGCCGCCGCGCTGGGGCGGCGCATCGCCGACGCCGCCTGGAAGCGGCGCGGAAGGGGCGTGCGGCAGCTGGAGGCGAACCTCGCGCGGGTGGTGCCGGAAGCCTCGTCCGAACGTCTCTCGGAGCTCTCACGGGCCGGTCTGCGCTCGTACCTGCGGTACTGGATGGAGTCCTTCCGGCTGCCCGCCTGGAGCGAGCAGCACATAAGCGAGAACGTGCAGATCACCGACATCCACCGCCTGACCGACGGCATCGCATCCGACCGCGGCGTCATCCTCGCGCTGCCCCACCTGGCCAACTGGGACCTGGCAGGCGCCTATGTCACCACCGGGCTGAAGACGCCCTTCAGCACGGTCGTCGAACGCCTCAAGCCCGAGTCGCTCTTCGACCGCTTCGTCGCCTACCGCGAGAGCCTGGGCATGGAGGTGCTTCCGCACTCGGGGGGCGCCGCCTTCGGCACGCTCGCACGGCGGCTGCGCGCGGGCGGGCTCGCGTGCCTGGTGGCCGACCGCGACCTGTCGGCCTCCGGAATCGAGGTGACCTTCTTCGGGGAACGTACGCGCATGCCCGCCGGACCGGCCATGCTGGCCCAGCAGACCGGAGCGCTGCTGCTGCCCGTGACGCTCTGGTACGACGAGCCGCCCATACTGAGGGGCCGGGTGTACGCGCCGGTCGAGACGCCCTCGGAGGGCACACGCGAGGAGAAGGCGGCGGTCATGACCCAGTCCCTGGCGGACTGCTTCGCCGTCGGCATCGCCGAGCATCCCGAGGACTGGCACATGCTGCAGCGGCTGTGGCTCTCGGACTTCCCGTCCCGGAACGGGGACGGCGACGACGGGGCAGGCGAGGCCGGTGCCCAAGGGGCAGAGCCGGCGAAGGGGGAACGGGACGCATGAGGATCGGGATCGTCTGCCCGTACTCCTGGGACGTGCCCGGCGGCGTCCAGTTCCACATCCGGGACCTGGCGGAGCACCTGACCCGCCTTGGGCACGATGTCTCCGTGCTCGCACCGTCCGACGACGAGACCCCGCTGCCGCCCTACGTCGTCTCCGCGGGCCGCGCCGTCCCGGTGCCGTACAACGGTTCGGTCGCCAGGCTCAACTTCGGGTTCCTCTCCGCGGCCCGGGTACGGCGCTGGGTGCACGAGGGCCGCTTCGACGTGCTGCACATCCACGAGCCCGCCACGCCCTCCCTCGCGCTGCTCACGTGCTGGGCCGCCCAGGGGCCGATCGTGGCCACGTTCCACACCTCCAACCCGCGTTCGCGGGCGATGATCGCGGCGTACCCGATCCTGCAGCCGGCGCTGGAGAAGATCAGCGCGCGGATCGCCGTGAGCGAGTACGCGCGGCGCACCCTGGTCGAACACCTCGGCGGTGACGCCGTCGTCATCCCCAACGGTGTCGACGTCGGCTTCTTCGCCCGAGCCGAGCCCAAGGCCGAGTGGCAGGGCGGCACTATCGGCTTCATCGGCCGGATCGACGAGCCCCGCAAGGGACTTCCCGTCCTGATGAAGGCCTTCCCCCGCATCCTGGAGTCACTGCCGGGCACGCGGCTGCTGGTCGCGGGGCGGGGCGATGAGAAGGAGGCAGTCGAGTCGCTGCCCGCCGGTATGCGTGAGCGGGTGGAGTTCCTCGGCATGGTCAGCGATGAGGACAAGGCGCGGCTGCTGCGCAGCGTCGACCTCTACGTCGCACCCAACACCGGCGGTGAGTCGTTCGGCATCATCCTCGTCGAGGCGATGTCCGCGGGCGCGCCCGTACTCGCCAGCGATCTGGACGCGTTCGCGCAGGTGCTGGACGGAGGAGGGGCGGGTGAACTCTTCTCCAACGAGAACGCCGAGGCCCTCGCGGACGCCGCCGTACGGCTCCTGCGCGACCCGGAACGGCTGGAGCAGCTGCGTGCGTACGGCAGCCGCCACGTACGCCGCTTCGACTGGTCCACTGTCGGCGCCGACATCCTCGCCGTCTACGAGACCGTCACCGACGGCGCCGCCTCGGTCGCCCCGGACGAGCGCATCGGACTGCGTGCCCGCCTCGGTCTGGTCCGGGACTGAGTCCGCCTGAGGCAGAAGGACGAACGGGGAGAGCCGGTGGACTCCGGGAACAGCCGGGGAGGAGCCGGAAGATCCGGGGACAGTTACCGAGGCATGCCGAGGACAGCTGAGGACCGAGGAGAGCGCCGTAGCGATGCCCACCATGACCACCCTGATCCTGCTCGTCGCCGCCGTGCTGCTGATCGGCGTCTATCTGAGCTGGACCGCCGGACGGCTCGACCGGCTGCACGCCCGCATCGACGCGGCCCGGGCCGCCCTCGACGCACAGCTGCTGCGCCGCGCCTCCATCGCACAGGAGCTCGCCACCGCGGGCGTACTGGACCCGGCGGCCTCGATCGTCCTCTACCAGGCCGCGCACGACGCCCGGCAGGCTCAGGAGGATCAACGGGAGGTCGCCGAGAGCGAACTGAGCCAGGCGCTGCGCGCCGTCTTCGAGGAGCGCACCGAGGTCGAGGCCGTACGGGCGGCGCCCGGCGGTGAGGACGCGGCTGTCGAACTCGCGGCTGCCGTACGGCGGGTGCCGATGGCGCGGCGCTTCCACAACGACGCTGTACGGGCTGCGCGCGCCCTGCGACGACACCGCACAGTCCGCTGGCTGCGGCTGGCGGGTTACGCGCCTTTTCCGTTGGCCTTCGAGATGGACGACGAGCCGCCGCCCGCGCTGGCGGACCGCGGCAACGGGGCACCACAGTGAGCGGGACGGGCCCGGGAAGCAGGGGAGGCGCGGGGCAGGTAGCCGCGGAGCCGGGAGCCGCGAAGCGGGGAAGCCTCGGAACAGGGCCCGGAGCGGCCGATGAGCAGGCCACCGCACCGGAATTGGCCCTTTTCCAAGGCCACCCCTGTCGGTGACCGTGTATGCAGTGGACCTACCATGGTCCTGTCGTACTTTTCCCGTCGAGTGAGGTCATAGCGTGTCCACCCCGTCTTCCGAGTCCTCTGCCACGTCCGCCCAGGGTCCCGAGACCGGCACCGCGCGCGTCAAGCGCGGGATGGCCGAGCAGCTCAAGGGTGGCGTGATCATGGATGTCGTGACGCCCGAGCAGGCGAAGGTCGCCGAGGACGCCGGCGCCGTCGCGGTCATGGCTCTCGAGCGGGTCCCCGCCGACATCCGCAAGGACGGCGGTGTCGCGCGGATGTCCGACCCGGACATGATCGAGGGGATCATCGAGGCCGTCTCCATCCCGGTGATGGCCAAGTCCCGCATCGGCCACTTCGTCGAGGCACAGCTCCTGCAGGCGCTCGGTGTCGACTACATCGACGAGTCCGAGGTCCTCACCCCGGCCGACGAGGTCAACCACTCCGACAAGTGGGCCTTCACCACCCCCTTCGTGTGCGGTGCCACCAACCTGGGTGAGGCCCTGCGCCGTATCGCCGAGGGCGCGGCCATGATCCGCTCGAAGGGCGAGGCCGGCACGGGCAACGTCGTCGAGGCCGTCCGTCACCTGCGTCAGATCAAGAACGAGATCGCCCGCCTCAAGGGCTACGACAACAACGAGCTGTACGCCGCCGCCAAGGACCTCCG
>DATMEI010000663.1:0-10774 GCA_035556995.1 Streptomyces sp. | reverse complement strand
CGCGATGGCGACGACGGGCTACTCGGAGCTGAAGGAGTTCCAGCGCGTCGAGGTCACCGTCACCGGCTGACCGCAGCGGGGTCGGGACGGCCGGTGGCTTCAGCTGCGCGGTGCCAACAGAGGCGTGTGCCGGGCATGTTGAGCGTCGCGTTCACAGGCGGTGTGCGGCGCCTGCGGGGCTCGCGCCTCTCGTGTCGAAGAGAAGCTGGGCTTTCGACGCCAGTCCCTGCAGGTCGTACGTGCTGTGGTGCTGGAGCAGCACCGTCAGGTCGGCCTGCGCCGCCGTCTCGTACAGCGAGTCCGCACGGGGCACCGGCTGGTCCGCGACCTGCCACTGCATCACGTACGGGTCGTGGTAACTCACCTGCGCGCCCAGCTGTTTGAGCAGCAGCGCGACCTCGCGGGCGGGCGCGCCCTCCTGGTCGGGCAGGTCGGGCTTGTAGGTGACGCCCAGCAGCAGCACTCGTGCGCCGCGCGCGGACTTGCCGTGTTCGTTGAGCAACGCGGCGGCGCGCTGGCAGACGTAGCGCGGCATGCGCCCGTTGACCTCCTGTGCGAGTTCGACCATCCGCAGGGGATAGCCGAGTGAACGGCTGCGGTACGCGAGGTAGTTGGGGTCGATGGAGACACTGTGGCCGCCGACTCCGGGGCCCGGACGGAACGCCTGGAAGCCGAACGGCTTGGTCTCCGCGCAGCGGATCACGTCCCACAGGTCGACGCCGATGTCGTGGCAGAAGACCGCCATCTCGTTCACGAGCGCGATGTTGACCTGGCGGAAGTTGGTCTCCAGCAGCTGCGCCGCTTCGGCCTCGCGGGGGCCGCGTGCCCGTACGACCTTGTCGGCCAGGCGTCCGTAGAAGGCGGCCGCCGCTTCCGTGCATGCGGAGGTGAGGCCGCCGATGACCTTCGGGGTGTTGGCGTAGCCGTAGTGGCGGCTGCCCGGATCGGTGCGGGCGGGGGAGTAGGCGAGATGGAAGTCACGTCCCGCGCGGAGCCCCGATCCCTCTTCGAGCAGCGGCCGGAGGATTTCCTCGGTACTGCCCGGGTACACCGCGGATTCGAGTACAACCGTCGTGCGGGGACGCAGCTGGGAGGCGAGCGTGTGAGCGGCAGTGCGCACGGCCGTCAGATTCAGTGCACGGTCGGGCCCGAGGGAAGTGGGCGCGCAGATCAGTGCCGTACGGACGCGGCTGAGGACGGCGGGATCGGACGTTGCGCGGAACCCGCGGGAGATCATGCGGCGCAACTCGGCGGCGCTGAGGGTGCCGTCGGCGGGCGGACGGTTCGCGTTGAGATCGGCGACCGTCTTTTCGTCCGGGTCGTAACCGATGGTGGCGATGCCGGCGGCGACGGCGGTCTGCGCCACGGGAAGACCCGAATGGCCCAGTCCGAGGACGGCGAGATCCGCGGGCTTTGCGACAGACATCCTTCCCCTTGCTCCCCTCGCTCCGTTGCGGAGGCCCCGCGTGTGGCGTCCGGAGGGCGGGCCCTCTCAGATCGCTGTGTGCGGCGCAGGTGGGCACTGCGCGGCGCTATAGCAAGTTAATCGGCAATATGACGGATATCTGGGATTACCCGCTGGGCCATGCCCGCAGTGCAGCCGAAGTCAGGGAATTGGAGCACCATCGGCGGGGGAACACTGTTGAAGTTCTGACATCACGACGGACGCACGACGCACGACCACACAGGAGGTAGCGGTGAGGACGGCGAAACTGGGACCGGAGCAGCGTGTCAGAGCATTGGCGCAGATGTCCGAGCGCGAACTCGACGTGCTCGTCGTCGGGGGCGGGATCGTGGGTGCGGGAACGGCGCTGGACGCCGTCACGCGCGGACTGTCCACCGGGCTCGTCGAGGCGAACGACTGGGCGTCGGGCACCTCCAGCCGGTCCAGCAAGCTGATCCACGGCGGGCTGCGCTATCTGGAGATGCTGGATTTCGCGCTCGTACGCGAGGCACTGAAGGAGCGCGGGCTGCTGCTCCAGCGGATCGCACCGCATCTGGTGAAGCCGGTGCCGTTCCTCTACCCCCTGCAGCACAAGGGCTGGGAGCGGCTCTACGCCGGCTCTGGCGTGGCGATGTACGACATCATGTCGCTCTCTTCGGGGCACGGTCGCGGGCTGCCCAGGCACCGGCATCTCTCGCGGCGTCACGCGCTGCGCGTGGCACCGGCATTGAGGAAGGACGCGCTGGTCGGCGCGTTGCAGTACTACGACGCGCAGGTGGACGACGCACGCTACGTCGCCACGGTGGCGCGCACGGCTGCCGCCTACGGGGCGCACACCGCGAACCGCGCGCGGGTCGTCGCCTTCCTGCGCGAGGGCGAGCGCGTGGTGGGTGCGCGGGTGCGGGACCTGGAGCAGGGCGGCGAGTACGAGGTGCGGGCACGGCAGGTCGTCAACTCCACCGGCGTCTGGACAGACGACACCCAGGGCCTGATCGCGGAGCGCGGCATGTTCCACGTGCGGGCGTCGAAGGGCATTCACCTCGTCGTGCCGAAGGACCGCATCCACTCGCAGAGCGGGCTCATCCTGCGTACCGAGAAGAGCGTCCTGTTCGTCATCCCCTGGGGCCGGCACTGGATCATCGGCACCACCGACACCAGCTGGGACCTGGACAAGAGGCATCCTGCGGCGTCCAGCGCCGACATCGACTATCTCCTCGACCACGTCAACTCCGTGCTGGCGGTGCCGCTCGGGCGCAACGACGTGGAGGGCGTGTACGCCGGGCTGCGCCCGCTGCTGGCCGGGGAGTCGGAGGCGACGAGCAAGCTGTCACGGGAGCACACCGTCGCCCACCCCGTGCCGGGCATGGTGGTGGTCGCGGGCGGCAAGTACACGACGTACCGGGTGATGGCGAAGGACGCGGTGGACGAGGCCGTGCACGGCCTGGACCACCGGGTCGCCGAATGCGTCACCGAGGAGGTGCCGCTGGTCGGTGCCGAGGGCTATCACGCGCTGTGGAACGGGCGGGCCCGCCTCGCGGCACGTACGGGCCTGCATGTGGCGCGCGTGGAGCATCTGCTCAACCGCTACGGCGCGTTGACCGAGGAGGTGCTCGAACTCGTCGCCGAGGACCCGAAGCTGGGCGAGCCGCTGCCTGCCGCGGACGACTATCTGAAGGCGGAGATCGTCTATGCCTGTACGCACGAGGGCGCGCGGCACATCGACGACGTGCTCACGCGGCGTACCCGCATCTCCATCGAGACCTTCGACCGTGGCACACGGAGCGCGCGCGAGTGCGCGGAGCTGATGGCGAAGGTTCTCGACTGGGACGCCGGCCAGATCGACCGGGAGGTGGAGCACTACGAGAAGCGGGTCGAGGCCGAGCGTCAGTCGCAGCTCCAGCCGGACGATCTGACGGCGGACGCCGCACGGTTGGGGGCCCCTGACATCGCTCCCGTCTGAGGTCGTCGCCGCGTGGAGATGGTGTGCAATACCTGCACCGCCCCCGTACTTGGTGTGTCAGGGCGATAGTTCACAATGGGAGTTGGGCTGGGGCGGGCCCATCGCAGAGGGGACACAAGGGGATTCATGAGCGAGGACGCGGGTCGGCTGGTAGGCGGGCGCTATCGGCTCGGGGGAGTTCTCGGGCGTGGCGGCATGGGCACCGTGTGGCGCGGCGAGGACGAAACCCTCGGCCGTGCGGTCGCGGTGAAGGAGCTCCGTTTTCCCTCCAGCGTCGAGGAGGACGAGAAGCAGCGGCTGATCACTCGTACTCTGCGCGAGGCGAAAGCCATCGCCCGTATCCGCAGCGGAAGTGCGGTGACGGTCTTCGACGTCGTGGACGAGGACGACCGGCCCTGGATCGTCATGGAGCTGATCGAGGGCAGATCGCTGGCGGATCAGATCCGTGAGGACGGCCCGCTGTCGCCGCAGCGCGCTGCCGAGGTCGGGCTGGCCGTGCTCGACGTGCTGCGCGCGGCACACCGTGAGGGTGTGCTGCACCGTGATGTGAAGCCGTCCAACGTGCTGCTGGAAGACGTCACGGACCGCGTCGTGCTCACGGACTTCGGCATCGCCAAGGTCGAGGGCGACCCGTCGGTGACGTCGACGGGCATGCTGGTGGGTGCTCCCTCGTACATCTCGCCCGAGCGTGCGCGCGGCAAGCCGCCCGGGCCGCCGGCGGACCTGTGGTCGCTGGGCGCGCTGCTGTACGCGTCGGTCGAGGGCAACCCTCCGTACGACAAGGGTTCGGCCATATCGACGCTGACGGCGGTGATGACGGAGCCGGTGCCGCCGCCGAAGCAGGCCGGTGAACTGGAAGAAGTGATCTTCGGGCTGCTGATGAAGGACCCGGAGAAGCGGCTCGATGTGGACGGCGCACGGGCGCTGTTGCAGCCGGTGGCGTCCGGGGCGGGCGGCTCGACGGCCGTGCTGCCGTCGGCGCCGGCCGGGGACGGCGAGAAGGACGGCGCCGGCGAGAGCGAGGGCGCCGACGAGGCCCGCGGGCCCGTGGCGGCCCCCTCCGCGGGTGCCGCGAAGAGCGTGGCCGGGAACAAGAGCCGCGGCAAGGGACGGACGGCGAAGTCGCCTTCCGCCTCCAGGACTTCGAAGCCGACGGCCGACGGTGCCGCAGCCGCAGGTGCGGCGGGTGCGTCGAGCGGTGCGGGCGCGGTGTCGCCGGCGCCCGCCGCTTCCGCCTCCGCGGCAGGCAATGGTGAAGAGACGGGCAACGGAGCTCCCGCAGCCGGCGGCGCCGGCGGCGGTGACACGACGTTCGCGGCGCTCACGGGGCGGTTCTCGCGCCGGACGCTGGCCATCGCGGCTGCCGCCGTGGCCGCCGTGCTGGCGCTGCTCGTGGTGTTCCTCATCGACGGCGCGGGGGCCGAGGGCGGCAACAACAAGAAGGACGCGGCGACTTCGGGCGCCGGCGGCGGTGAAGGCGACAAGAACGAGAAGGACCCCGGCACGGAGAAGGACGACAAGGGCAAGGACAAGGGCGAGGGCGAGAAGGGGGCCGGGCCGTCCCCGGACCCGGGCGCCTCCTCCGGCGACGACGACGAAGAGGAGCCCGACGACGGGCCCTCACTGCCGGACGACTACACCCAAGTCACCGACAAGCGCTTCCACTTCAGCATGGGGATGCCCAAGGACTTCAAGCGCACCGGCGTCGCCGGGACGAACTCCGGCGCCAAGTATTCCGGCGGCGGACTGCCCAAGATCCAGGTGGACTTCAGTGGCAGCCCGCTGGCGGACGCTGCTGCCACCTGGCGGAAGCTGGAGCCGACGGTGAGCCGCAACAGCAGCGGCTACAAGCTGATCGGGATCAAGAAGGTCAGCTGGCGGGGCTATCCGACCGTCGCCGACTGGCAGTTCGAGCGCCAGGAGGACGGCGAGAAGGTGCGGGTCCTCAACCGCGGCTTCAAGGCGGACAGTTCACACGGCTACGCGATAATGATCACCTGCAAGGCGGACAAGTGGGACGACAAGGAGTGCCGGACACTGCGTAAGACGGCCTTCAAGACCTTCAAGCCGCTCGACTGACGGCGGTTCCGCACCGGCGTTTCGGGGGACGTTGGGGAAGAGGCGGCATCGGGCAGGCTGAGCCGTGGAGCGACCTCACCGGGGCTCGCCGGGAGGTTCACAGTCCGTCCGCACCGGACAGCTCAGGCACGTATCGTGAATGGCCGCAGACCGGTATCCGTCCGCAAAGATGCGGATGCGGTGTGGAATTGACGGTCTCGCGTGCTGTGGGGAGGCGTCGTGGACGACTACGCGGGTCAGGCGGGGCGGTTGCTTGCCGATCGCTATCGCCTGCCGCAACCCCTTGCCGAGTCCTATTACGTGACCGAGTCGGTCGCGTACGACACCGCCAGCGGGCAGGAAGTGCTCGTACGGCAGATCCCGTTGCCGGAGGTCGTCGAGGCGGAGGTCGTCGGTGACGGTGTTCCCGGCGAGGCAGACGGCGTACAGGGCGGCCGTTTCCGCGGTTCGGTCGGACGTGCCACCCGCAGGCCGGCTGACCCGGCCGTGCACCGGGCCGTCGAAGCGGCCGTGGCCGCCGCGCGCATCCCCGACCATCCGCGGCTCGACCAGGTCTTCGACGTCTTCGTCGAGGGCGAAGGGCTGTGGATAGTCAGCGAGTTGCTGCCCGCGACGCCGCTCGCGACACTGCTGGAGAACCAGAATCTGACCGCGCACCGGGCCGCGGAGATCGCCGCGGATCTGCTGACCGCACTGCGCACGGTCCACGCGCACGGCTGGACCCACCGGAACGTCACTGTCCGCACGGTCCTCGTCTGTGACGACGGACGCGCCCTGCTGACAGGGCTGGCGGTGGGCGCCGCCGAAGAGGCTCTGTGCGGCTACAGCCCCCTCCCGGACTCGGACCGTACGCCGTTGCCGCCCAGCGGCGGGATTCCCGGTCCCGCCGAGGCGGCGGGTTCCGGTGAGGCGCTGGCCGGGGGTGAGGCGGTGCGTACCCGGGCCATGTGGACGGGCACCGCGGGCACCCCCTTGCCCGAGGGCTTCGACCCGCGGAACGAGGACGAGCTGTACGGCGGTGAAGACCCCGGCCCCGCCCAGGACTTCCTCCGCGCCCGCGACGGAGGGGACGGCCCACGCGGCATCTTCGGCCTCCAGGGGCTGACCCCCGGCAACGGTGCCGCGGAGCCGCAGGGCCCGCCCGTCCGGCACGGATACGAGACCGGGTCGCGGGGTGCGCGCAGCGGAGCGATCGCGGCCTACCAGGCCGGTGCCCGGCGTGCCGCCGCAGCCCGTACGGAAGCCGCGCAGCAGGAGCAGCGGGGAGAGCAGGGACAGCGGCGAGAGCCCGCGTCGGAGTACGGCCAGGGGAGCGCCGGGGAGCGTACGCAAGAGGACTGGTGGGGCCGCCCCCACCCCGCCCCGGACGACTACGTGCGCTGGCTCCCGTCGGGAGAGGACGAGGTCAGCCCGAGCGACCTGCCCGGCTCGCGACCGCCCAACAGCCGCCCCGTGAACGCTTCTTGGCGCTATGGCGAGCCCGAGTCCGTACCGCACGGGGAACTTCCCGGCGACGGCTTCGCCGGTGACCTCGTTCCGTACGACGCGGAGCTTGAGCCAGAGCTTGAGCCCGGACCCGAGCCCCTGCCCGACGAGTATCCGTACGGGCAGGAGCCGGAGAACCGGCCCTGGGGCGGCGAGGCGGCCGGCGAACCCGGCGTGGACGAGCATTTCCGCGGCCCCGCCACCGCGCTGGAGGCCGAGCGGGCACGCCAGGCCCGGATGACGGTCGTCGGCGCGGTGAGCGAGCGGTGGGCGCCGGAGCAGGCCGGTCCGGTGTACGAGAACTGGCGGCTGGCCCCGCCCGTCGGCCCGGCGGCCGACCTGTGGGCGCTGGGAGTGCTGCTCTTCCGGGCCGTTCAGGGGCACGCTCCGTATCCCGAGGACGACGTGGCCGAGCTGGTGCAGATGGTGTGCGCCGAGCCGCCGGCGTTCGCGGAGGACTGCGGTCCGCTGCGTCCCGTCGTCGAGTCGCTGATGCGTCAGGACCCCACGGAGCGCCCGGACTTCGAGGAGCTGCGGGGGTGGCTGCGGTCACTGGTCCGCTCGGCGCCCGAGCCGGACGTGGGGTGGCACACGGTCTTCGCGCCTTCCCTGGAGTCGGGCGGCCCCTCGGACCCGCGGCGGCTGCCGATTCTGCGCCGGCGGGGGGAGCTCGTCCGCAGGCGGAAGGCGGAGAGGCGCGCGGCTGCCGCCGAGCGGCAACGGCACAAGCGGAACAGGCCGAAGCGCGAGAGTCCACAACGGAACGGGGCCGCACAGGACGCGCGGGTGAGTCCGCCGGTGCGGGAGAAGCAGGAGAGGCCGGAAAAGCCCAGGCGTGTCCGGGAGAAGAAGAGCACGCAGGGCGGCAGCAGCCCTTTCAAGCTCGGCCGTCTCCTGCTCGGACTGGTCTTACTGGCCCTGACCGGCGCGGTGCTGTACGCGATGTGGTTCATGCCCAAGGGCGACACGGACGGTGCTTCGAACCAGCAGCGGGGCTCGGTGGGTGAAGAGAGCGGGCCTCCGCAGTCCGGCGGCGGTGAAGACGAGGGCGACGGCGGGCAGGACGACGGCAAGGGCGGCAAGGAAGAGGGCAAGGGCGGCCAGGGCGGCGAGGAGAAGCCGGCGAATCCGGGGTCCGCGGCGAAGGTCCCGAAGGGGTACAAGCTGAGCCGGGATCCGGCAGGGTTCCAGGTCGCCGTGCCCAGCGAGTGGGACCGCCGCTCCACGACGGGCCGTGGCCAAGTCCGTTACAACGGCGGCGAAGTCGAGATGGTCGTCGTCAACGGCCGTGACAGCACGAAGAAGTTCGGCAACGACCCGATGGCCTATCAGAGCGATGACGAGCCCGAGCTGGCGGCGTACCGCGCGTCGGACTGGGCCTCGACCTCGGGGCTGCGGCGCATCGACGTCGGCGAAACAGCAATGGCCGAGGGGACGTTCAGCTGGCGTGACGGCGGACGCGACGTGTACGCGCGCAACCGCGCCATGATCCTGGACGGGCGTTACCACCTGCTGATGGTCATGGGTTCGAAGGGCAACAAGGAACAGATCGACCGGCACTTCGAGGCGGTCGCCGACACCTACCGGGCGACGGGCAGTCAGTGACCGGTTCAGCGCCCTGTGACGGTGCCGCCCCGCCCGGCTCGCGGGCGGCGGAGGCAGACTTCCGGTGACGTCCGCGGATCCCCGCGACCGCGCCTCAACCGTCCCGTAACCGTAGCGCCAGCGTTCACTGGCAGATTCGGTGAAAGTGGTTACCGTCGGGTATGCAGCACGTTTCCGCGGTCGTAGTCTCTGCCACATGACGGACACGCAGGACACGCGAGACACACAGGGCAACGGCGCCGGCGAGGGCACCTCCGAGCGCAACCCCGTGGCCACCGCACCCGACGGGGTGCGTACAGCCGCCGACGTGGTCACTGCCGACCTCGTCGCCCGCCTCACCGAGGGAGTGGCCGGCAGCGGCCGTACGTCCAGTCACACCCCGTTCACAGGGGAGAAGCTGGCCGAGCTGCCCGAGTCGACCCCCGAGGACGTCGCCGCGGCCTTCGACCGTGCCCGCGAGGCGCAGCGCAAGTGGGCGGCCACGCCCGTAGGACAGCGCGCCGCCGTCCTGCTCCGCTTCCACGATCTGGTCATCGAGCGGCAGAACGAGGTCCTGGACCTGATCCAGCTGGAGACCGGCAAGACCCGCCTGCACGCGCACGAGGAGGTCCAGGCGGTCGCCGTCGCCGCCCGCCACTACGGGCGCCGGGCGGGCGCCTACCTGCGGCCCAAGCGCCACACCGGTGCGATCCCCGTCCTGACCAAGGTGACCGAACTGCGCCACCCGCGGGGTGTCGTCGGGCAGATCGCGCCCTGGAACTACCCCCTCGAACTGTCCGTCGGCGACGCACTCCCCGCCTTCGTCGCGGGCAACGCCGTCGTGATGAAGCCGGACACCGAGACGGCGCTGCCCGCGCTGTGGGCCCGTCGCCTGCTCATCGAGGCGGGACTGCCGCAGGACGTGTGGCAGATCGTCATCGGTGACGGCCCCGTGGTCGGCCCCGCGGTCGTCGAACGCGGCGACTACGTCTCCTTCACCGGCTCCACGAAGACGGGCCGCGGCGTCGCCCAGCAGGCCGCTGCCCGGCTGGTCGGCTGCTCGCTGGAGCTCGGCGGCAAGAACGCGATGATCGTGCTGCCCGACGCCGACCTGGACAAGGCCGCGGCGGGCGCCGTGCGGGGCTCGTTCTCCTCCGCCGGGCAGCTGTGCATCTCGATCGAGCGGCTGTACGTGCACGAGTCGGTGGCCAGCGCCTTCCTGGAGCGCTTCGTGGCCCGTACGAGGGAGATGCGGCTCGGATCGGCGCTCGCCTACGGCGCGGACATGGGCTCTCTCGTCTCGCAGAAGCAGCTCGAGACCGTCAACCGGCATGTACAGCAGGCCGTCGCCAAGGGCGCGAAGGTACTCGCGGGCGGCCGGCCGCGTCCGGATGTCGGGCCGCTCTTCCACGAGCCGACGATCCTCGACGGTGTCGACTCGCCGATGGCCGTGTGCACGGAGGAGACCTTCGGTCCGGTCGTCTCCGTCTACCGCTTCTCGGACGAGGACGAAGCTGTCGAGCTCGCCAACGCCACACCGTACGGCCTGAATGCGAGCGTCTGGGGCGGCAACGGACGCCGTGCCCGCGGAGTCGCGGCGCGGCTGCGCGCCGGAACCGTCAACGTCAACGAGGGCTACGCCGCCGCGTACGGCAGCGTGCAGTCCCCGATGGGCGGCATGGGCGACTCCGGCCTCGGGCGGCGGCACGGCAGCGAGGGCATCCTCAAGTACACCGAGCCGCAGACCGTCGCACACCAGCGTGTGCTGCCGATGGCGCCGTCGTTCGGCATGAACGACGAGAAGTACGCCGCGTTCATGAGCGTTTCGCTCAAGGTCCTCAAGGCTCTCCGCTTCCGCTGACGACGGGAGCGGTGCGACGCCACCGCGACCGGACGCCCCGCCCGACCCTGCCCGCCACCGACTGGAACGTCCCCGCACGACGACAGAAGACCGAGCCGCACCACTCGCACCGGAGGCACACCGTGTCCGAGGAGAACTCCGCCCAGAACGAGGGCGATTCGCACGACTACGACGTGATCGTGATCGGTTCCGGCTTCGGCGGTTCCGTCTCCGCGCTCCGCCTCACGGAGAAGGGTTACCGCGTCGGCGTCCTGGAGGCGGGCCGCCGTTTCACGCGCGAGACCCTGCCGAAGAACTCCTGGGACACCAAGAACTACATCTGGGCCCCGGCGCTCGGCCTCTACGGGATCCAGCGCATCCA
>DATMEI010000662.1:0-3170 GCA_035556995.1 Streptomyces sp. | reverse complement strand
CCCCCATGACGAATACACGCCCGACCGGCACCGTGACGTCGAATTTGATCTGCGAGGGCTTGTTGCCCGGATGCAGGTAAGGCTCGTTGATCGCCTTGCCGTTGACGGTCACCTTGCCCTGCGAGTCGCAGCACTTGACCTTGTCGCCACCGACTCCGACGACTCGTTTGATCAGGTCCTGCTCACTGTCCGAGGGCAGCAGGCCGATGAAAGTCATGAGCTGCTTGCCCTGTTTGATCCCGACGGGATCATCTTTCCGTTTCTCGTTCGCCGGCAGCCAGCCGCCCGGGTCCTTGAAGACGACCACGTCGCCCCGCTCCGGCTTCGAACCGAACCACGGCGTCAGCTTGTCGACCAGCACCCGGTCACCGATGCGGATCGTCTGCTCCATCGACCCGGACGGAATCACGAACGCCTGCACGAGGAAGGTCTTGAGCACCAGCGCGATGAACAGCGCAACGCCGATGAGAATCGGTATCTCTTTGGTGATCGACAGCCTTCTGCGCCTCTTGGCCCGCCTTGCCGCACGCCGCCGCACGGCCCGTCCGCCGCTCGGGCCCGTGGGGATGCCGAGTCTCTCGTCCCTGGTCTCGCGACCGGCCAGGGTGGACTCCCGCACGTTTACGGCGCCCAACGGCATGGTCTCGCCTGTGATCCCCCCGGACACCGGGCCCGGTGGCTGCTCCCTCACCGGTGCCCTCACGGCTCCTTGAGCCGGGCCGTTCACCGGTGTGCCGTTCCCCGACGGGGCCCCGAAGTAGTCGAACGGTTCGCTGTAGTCGTACTCACCCGAGTAACCGGGGCTGGCGGAACCGCCGTTGGAGCCGCCGTAGCCGTTGCGGCCGTTGCCGTAACCACCGTTCACGGTGTGTGCACCGTTGGAGCCGTTACGGTCGGGACGGACGAATGAGCCGTCCTCGTTGTCGTTCGGTACGCCGTAGTCGTACCGTCCCCGTCCCCCGGGTCCTGGTGGGCGCCCTTCGTAGACAGGGCCCGCGCGGTCAGCCATGGGCACCTGCCTCGGCGTTGGGCACCGGCCCCCAACGCTTGGCCGGCCAGCCGATACCGTCGGCGCGTCCGATCACCCGGTCCACGGGGACGGTTCCGCCGCCCGGGTCACCGAGGTGGTCCCGCGAGTCACTGGAATCGGAACGGTGATCGCCCATCACCCACAACCGTCCATGCGGGACGTCGATATCGAACGGTACTGCTGACGGGTCGTCACCCTCATGCAGATAGCCCTCGTCCAGCGCAACACCGTTTACCTCGATCCTTCCGCGCTTGTCGCAGCAGCGGACCCGGTCCCCGCCGACGCCGATCACACGCTTGACGTAGTCCGTCTCGGCCGGCTTCATCAGACCGACCGCAGCACCGGCCTTACGCACAAGACCGGTTGCCGGATTGCCGTCCGCCCCCTCCTCGTTCACGAACGATTCCCTGCCGTCAAAGACCACAACGTCTCCGCGCCCCGGAGAGTTGCCGATTCGGTAGGCCAGCTTGTTGACCAGTACACGGTCACCGACCTCGAGGGTGGGGGTCATCGACGAGGAGGGGATCAGAAAAGGCTGCACCACAAAAGCGCTGACCAGCAAGAGGACACCGAGCAGCGACGCTACGCCCATACACAGGCGAGCGGAGCGTGACCAGCGCCTCCGCCCCGTCTTCACGGGACCTGAGACGCAGTCGCGCTCCGCATCGTCCTGCTGCTGTGCGTCGGTGTCCATCGGGCAGCAAGCCTAGCTGTCAGACGGACTGCCGACAGCGCGATCAGTTCTCGCGCTTCTCCTTGATCTTGGCAGCCTTGCCGCGGAGCGCACGCAGGTAGTACAGCTTGGCCCGGCGGACGTCACCGCGGGTCACGAGCTCGATCTTCTCCACGATCGGCGTGTGCACGGGGAAGGTGCGCTCGACGCCGACGCCGAAGCTGACCTTGCGCACCGTGAACGTCTCGCGGACGCCTGCACCCTGGCGGCGGATGACGACGCCCTTGAACTGCTGAACACGAGAGCGGTTGCCCTCGATGACGCGCACGTGGACGTTGACCGTGTCACCGGGGCGGAAGGCCGGGAGGTCCTCACGCAGTGAGGCGGCGTCGACCTTGTCGAGAAGCTGAGACATGACCGTCTGCTTTCCTCGCTGATGCCACAGGTCATCAGCGGAATGATCGTGATGCTGATTGGGGTGCGCCACGTCCGTACGGGCCTTGGTCCCCCTGTGGCAGGGTCACGCGCCGGACGTGGAGCAGCGGCCTATTCTTCCACGTGCTCCCCGGTCGGCCAAAATCGGCCGTCCGCGCCCGGACGCCAGCCCAGCTCCGCCAGCGTGGCAAGGTCTTCCTTGTCCAGCGACGCGGGGTCGCACCGGGCGATGAGATCGGGGCGGTTGGCGCTCGTACGGGCCAGGGCCTGGTCCCTGCGCCAGCGGGCGATCCGGCCGTGGTGCCCGCTGAGCAGCACATCCGGAATGCCACGTTCGCGCCATTCCGGCGGCTTCGTGTAGACCGGTCCCTCCAGCAGGTCTGCCATCGCTCCTGCCGCGAAGGAGTCGTCGCGGTGCGACTCGGCGTTGCCGAGCACCCCGGGGAGCAGCCGGGCGATGGCCTCCACCATCACCAGTACGGGTGCTTCGCCGCCTGCCAACACGTAGTCGCCGATGGAGACTTCGCGTACGTCCAGACGCTCGGCGTACTCGTCGATGACGCGGCGGTCGATGCCCTCGTAACGCGCGGGCGTGAAGACGAGCCACGGGCAGGCGGAGAGCTCGACAGCGAGGTCCTGGTCGAAGGAGCGGCCGCTGGGAGTGGGCACGACCAGAACGGGTGGCTCCGCGCCGGCGGACCCGGTGATCTCGTCGAGCGCCTCTCCCCACGGTTCGGGCTTCATGACCATGCCCGGGCCGCCGCCGTAGGGGGTGTCGTCCACGGTGTGGTGCCTGTCATGCGTCCATCGGCGCAGGTCGTGAACTCGCACATCGAGCAGGCCGCGGGCGCGGGCCTTGCCCACGAGGGAGACGTCCAGCGGCTCCAGATACTCCGGGAAGATGGTGACGACGTCGATCCTCACCGTGCGTCGTCCTCCTCCTCGTTCTGCGCCTCGGCCTCCGCCTCGCCTTTCGCCTCGTTCTTCGCCTCGCGTCCGCGGCCGGGTTCCGTACGGATCTCGTCGAGCAGC
>DATMEI010000661.1:0-7037 GCA_035556995.1 Streptomyces sp. | reverse complement strand
CGAGAAGAAGGACGACGTGTTCACGAAGCAACTGGCCAAGAACGATCTGTGGAAGGAACTCGACTTCGTGAAGAACGACCGGGTCCACGATCTCGACCCGGGCACCTGGTACTTCGGCGGACCGTACTCCACCGCCCAGGTCGCCGAAGAGATCGCAGGCGCCCTCACGTCATGACCGAAACGCTCCCCCAGCGCGAGGCCTCCGCCACGACCGCCGGGGCACCGGGCCGGACCGGGAAGGCACGCTCCTTCCCGGCCGGCCCGGCGGCCGTCGTCGTCGGCGGCGTCTTCGCGCTGCTCCTCGTGTTCGCGGCTCATCTCGGCTACGGCCGCAGCGGCGTCGGCCTCGGCGACATCGTCGGACTGCTCTTCGGCAGCGACGACACCGAGGCACGCTCCGTACTGATCGGCGGCCGACTGCCCCGTTCACTGGCCGGGCTGGTCGCCGGGGCCGCCCTGGCCCTGTCGGGCGGGCTGCTCCAGTCGTCCGTACGCAACCCGCTCGCCTCCCCCGACACCCTCGGGGTGACCGCCGGCGGCTATCTCGCGGTCACCCTCTCGGTGATCAGCGGTCTCTCGCTCGGCGATCTGCCGCGCGGCGGCGTCGCCTTCATCGGCGGACTCCTCGCCGCCGCCCTGGTGCACACCATCGCGGGCGGCGCCCGCGGCCGGCCTGCCCATCTGGTGCTCGCGGGAGTGTCCGTGACGCTGGCGCTGACCAGCGTCACGGCCGTCCTGGTGATGCTCTTCGAAGTGGAGACCGGAGCTGTCTTCTTCTGGGGTCACGGCTCCCTGGTGGTCGCCGACAGCGCACGCTCCCTGAACGTGCTCCCCGTGCTCGCCGCCGGTCTCATCGGCGGACTGCTGCTGGCCCGCCCCCTGGACATCCTCGCCACCGGCGACGAAACCGCACGCGGCCTCGGCGTCAACGTCGCCAAGGTGCGGCTCACCGCAGCCCTGACATCCGTACTGCTCGCCTCCATCGCCGTATCCGTCACCGGGCCGATCGGCTTCATCGGGCTCGCCGCCCCGCATCTGGTGCGCTTCGCCGGCGTCCGCACTCACGCGCTGCTGCTCCCGGCCGCTGCGGTGTGGGGGGCGACCCTGCTGCTCGCCGCGGACCTGCTCGCCCGGGTCACGTCGCCGACGGGCAACGAAGTCCCCGCAGGCGTCGTCACCGCGCTTTTCGGGGCGCCCGTCTTCCTGTGGCTGGCGCGCCGGCTGCCCGCCGAACTGTCCGGCGCCGGCACCGCCATGCCCGGCCGGCGTGGGCGGCTCCTGCCGTATCCGCTCCTGCTGCTCGCGGGCTCCGCTGCGCTGTGCGCGCTGTTCGTCGCCGGGCTCGCGGCGGGCGACATCTCCGTTCCCGTGGGGCAGGTGCCGGCGATGCTGTTCGGCGGCGGGGACGACCTGCTGCGCAGCGTCATCATGGAATACCGGATGCCGCGCCTGCTGGTCGCCGCCCTCGCCGGGGCCATGCTCGCCGTGGCCGGCGGCATCGTGCAGACCGTCTCCCGCAACCCTCTGGCGGACCTCACCATCATGGGTGTCAGCGGAGGAGCGGGCTTCGCGGCCGCGCTGGTGCTCTTCGCCCTTCCGGCCGTGCCGTACGCGCTGCTGCCCCTCGCCGCCCTCATCGGCGGCACGGCCGCCTTCGCCCTCGTGTACGGGCTGTCATGGCGCAGGGGATCCGTCGCGCCCGAACGCCTGGTCCTGGTCGGCATCGGCACCTTCGCCCTCACCACGTCTGCGACCAACTACCTGGTGACGGGCGGCCAGTTCCAGGTCGCCCAGGCCCTCACCTGGCTGTCGGGAAGCACCTACGCCCGGGACACCACCGACCTGTCGTTGCTCGGCGCCACAGCAGCCGTCGGCGTACCGCTGCTCCTGCTGTCCTTCCGGCGGCTGGACCTGCTCGCCCTCGGTGAGGACACTCCGCGAACCCTCGGACTGCCTCTGGAACGCACCCGGCTCGCAGTCCTCGCCCTCGCCGTCGCACTCGCCGCCTGCGCGGTCGCGGTCGTCGGCACCGTCGCGTTCGTCGGCTTGGTCGCCCCGCACGCCGCACGGATGCTGGCCGGCGCCCGTACACACCGGATGCTGCCGGTGGCAGGGCTGTTCGGCGCCGCCCTCATGATGGCCGCCGACACTGCTGGACGCACCCTCATCGCCCCCTCGGAGATCCCCTCCGGACTGCTCGCGGCGCTCATCGGCACGCCGTACTTCGTCTGGCAGTTGCGGCGGGGAAGGAAGGACTGAGGGAACCTCTGGACGGTGCCGCCGGCGGTCGCTCTGACGCTGTCCGGCGAGATCGAGGACGCCGACGCCGAGACCGCGGAACACAAGGCACAACAGCGAGCCGCCGGGGCGCAGTTGATTGCCGGTGCCTTGGCAGGAGGGAGCGGCTGACGCGTCGTGTCGGTCCCGTGACGGGTAGGAAACGGGCCCGCTCACGCATCGCTCACGCATGAAGCTCAGAAATGGAATGGGCCCCGGCCAAGGTGAGTGGCCGGGGCCCTAGTTCGCAGGTCAACGACCCTTCAAGGCCGAGAATCGGTAGGCCGTGTGGGACTCGAACCCACAACCAATGGATTAAAAGTCCACTGCTCTGCCAATTGAGCTAACGGCCCGCCCCCGCAGCATAGCCCGGCGGACCGCCGGGCTTCGAAGGCATTGGCCTTCGCGCTGGGGAGGTATCAGCCGTTGCGCTTCCAACGCGGCTTGTCGGTGCGGCGGTCGAAGGACCGGCCACCGCTGCCGTGGTCGTCGCGGCGGCCGTGCGGGCGCCTCTCGTCGCGGGAGTGCGTGGTCGGACGGCGGTCGTCACGGCGGAAGCCGCCACGGTCGCCCTGGGGCCGCTCACGGTTGTACGACGGACGGTCGTCACGCCGGAAGCCGCCACGGTCGCCCTGAGGACGCTCGCGGTTGTACGACGGGCGGTCGTCACGGCGGAAGCCGCCACGGTCGCCGTCGCGCCGGTCACCGTCACGCCGGTCGCCACCGCGCTGGTCGCCACCGCGCTGGTCGTCGCGCTTGTTGGTCTCGCGGCGCTGGTCGCGCTCCTCGCGGCGCTGCTCCTTGCGCAGCTCCTTCGCCACCTCAGCCTCGACCTCGGCGGTCAGCGCGGCCGCGGCCTCGGCCACGGCCGCCTCCGGGTCGTCACCGCGTTCGCGTGCAGCACGTGCCGTCAACCGCTCGGATTCCTCGCGCAGTTCGGTCGCCCGCTTCTGCGCACGCTCCAGCTGACGGGTCAGCTGCGCGGCCTCACGCTCGGCCTGCTTGGCGGCGTTGGCTGTCGCGTCCGCCTGCACCTCGGTCAGCGAACGCGCGCCTGTGATGCGCGTCACTTCCTCGTCGAAGACGTCGCCCCGCCCGATGATGTGCCGCGAAGCGTCGACGCCCGCGTCCTCCATCAGCCGGAAGATCTGACGCCGCTGGTGCGGCAGCGCCAGCGAGACGACCGTCCCGGACAGGCCCGCGCGGGCCGTGCGCCCGGAGCGGTGCAGGTAGTCCTTGTGGTCGCCGGCCGGGTCGACGTTGAGCACCAGGTCGATGTTGTCGACGTGGATGCCGCGCGCCGCGACGTCCGTGGCGACGAGCACGTTGACCTTGCCCTCCTTGAAGTCGGCCATGGTGCGCGTCCGTGCGCCCTGCGTCATGCCGCCGTGCAGGGCCTCGGCGCCCACACCGCCCTCACGCAGCTGCTCGGCGACGCGGTCGGCGCCCATCTGCGTACGTACGAAGATGATCGTGCGGCCCTTGCGCGCGGCGATCGCGGAGGTCACCGGGGCCTTGTCGCGCGGCTTCACGACGAGCACGTGGTGGCTCATGGTCGTGACCGCGCCCTGAGCGGCGTCGACCTCGTGCACCACCGGGCTCACCAGGTAGCGGCGTACGAGCGTGTCGATCTCCTTCTCCATGGTCGCGGAGAAGAGCATCCGCTGCCCGCCCTTGGGCAGCTGGTCCATCAGCTCGGTGACCTCGGGCATGAAGCCCAGGTCGGACATCTGGTCGGCCTCGTCGAGGATCGCGATCTCGACGTCGGCCAGGGAGCAGGAGCCGCGCCCGATCAGGTCGCGCAGGCGCCCCGGGGTGGCGACGAGGATGTCGACGCCGCGCTCCAGTGCGGTGATCTGGTTGGCCATGGAGGTTCCGCCGCAGACGACCTTGAGCTTCAGGCCGAGCACGTCACCGTAGGGCTGGAGCGCGTCGGAGACCTGCATGGCCAGCTCGCGCGTGGGCGTGAGGATGATGCCGCGGGGGCGCTTGCGCTCCGTACGGGAGCCGGTGAGCTGTGTCAGCAGCGGCAGCCCGAAGGAGAGGGTCTTGCCGGAGCCGGTACGGCCACGGCCGAGGATGTCCTTGCCCTGCAGCGCGTCCGGGATGGTCGCGGCCTGGATGGGAAAGGGCGTGGTGACACCGTTCTGCGCGAGCTTCCGTACGACCGGCTCGGCAAGCCCGAGATCGGCGAACGTGACGGTCTCCTCGTCATCGGGCAGGACAGCGTCGATTGAGGCAACAGACATGCGAAATGCGAACCTTCCGGAGTTCAGCAGCACGCGCCCAGACTCCGTGAATTCGCAAACGACCGCCTCTATGCGGTCAGCCACGGCTGAGAGAAACGCGCCACGCGGCGCGCTCTTCAAGGGCGCCGGGCAAATGGGATCAAACGATCAACCAGCATACGCATCCCTCGGCGCGCTGCGCAAATGAGGGTCGAGCGGTGCTGGATGGCCGTCGATCACAGACTATCCGCTGGTGGGTGGCAGTGGAGGCGGCGTCGGCACGTCCGGCGGGGTCGGAGTGGGCTTCGGCACACTCGGCACCGGCGGAGCGGGCGGACGGGGCCGCGAAGTGCGGGGCGGGGCAGGGGGTTTGGGACGGTGCCGCGACCCGTGCTCCGACGACTTCGATGTCCCTGAGTCCTTCGAGGACTTCGAGGTCCTGGAGGCCTTGGAGGACTTCGAGGAGTCGCCTTTCCGGTGCCCCTTCGACTTCCCCTTTCCGTCACCGCCGCCGCTCTGTCCGTCACCACGCCCGTCCGCACCCCGTGAGCCGCCCTTCCCCTTTGCGCCGTCGCCCTTGCGCGAGCCTTCGCCGTCCCCCTCCGCGCGCCTGGCGACTCCTCCCTCCGGCGCCGCGGCCCCGGCGCTCGCGGAATTCGCCCCGCTCCCCGCGGAAGCGCCGTCGGCACCCGCCCCGTTCACGGTCATGCATCCGGTCGCCGTCGCGATCACCAATGCGCCGGCGACCGTACGGGCAGCAGTGAGGGCTACAACTCTCGGACGGGACACGGGTGTTGCCCCGTCAGCTGTACGGGCCGGGGGCCGGAACACGGATCGGCGCACGGTGGGACCTCCAGGCGCGGGGAAGCGGGCGCCCTGCCCAACTGCCCCTCGTGGCAAAGGGTCACGCGAACACGCCGCGCGCAGCTGTCAGTCCGGCGAACACCGCGCCCAGGCCGACAGCCAACGACGCCGACACGTTCGCCAACGCCGTCCAGGGCCGCCCGCGTTCGGCCAGCCGCAGCGTCTCGTACGAGAACGTCGAATACGTCGTCAGAGCGCCGCACAGGCCCGTTCCCAGCAGCGCCGTCACCGACGGACCGACCGCTCCCGAGGCGGCAGCCCCGGTCAGCAGGCCGAGCAGCAGGCTGCCCGTCGCATTGACGACGAACGTGCCCCACGGAAAGAGCGAGTCGTGCCGGGCCTGAACCGCCCGGTCGGTCAGATACCGCAGCGGCGCACCCACAGCGCCGCCGGCCAGAACCAGCAGCCAGTTCACGGGGCACCCGCGTCCGGGCCCGCACCCGTGCCCGTGCCCGGGTTGCCGGTACCGCGGCTGCCCGTACGCCGCCGCCGGGCCAGCAGCGCACGCGTTCCCGCCGCCCCCGCCCACACCGCGACGAGGGCGCCCGCCAGCGTCCCGCCCAGATACGCCACGGCCACCGCAGCCGCGTACGGGCCGCCCTCGAGCAGCAGGGCGGCGTCGGCCGCGTAGGTCGAGAAAGTCGTGAAGCCGCCCAGCACCCCCACGCCCAGGAACGGCCGCAGCAGCGGATTCGTACGCGCGTCCCGGCCCTCCTCGCTGACCAGCACCATCAGTACGCCGATCAACGCACAGCCCAGCAGGTTGACGAGGAAGACGCCCCACGGGAAGCCGGCGGCGCCGCGAGCGGGCAGCCACAGCGCGAGCGCATGGCGTGCGACGGCACCCAGCGCGCCTCCCGCTGCGATGACGGCCAGCACCAGCAGCCCGTGCCGCCCGGCGGCCTCGGCCCGCTGGGCGGGTACGTGCAGATCGACGTCCGGGTCGACGGCCTCCTCGGCGAGGGGATCGCGGGCACCGGTGTCCCGGCCGCCCGCACCCGCCGCACCGCGGCCGAGGTTCACCCGTACCCCAGTGCGTGCAGCCGCTCGTCGTCGATGCCGAAGTGGTGTGCGATCTCGTGCACGACCGTCACCTCGACCTCCGAGACCACGCCCTCCCGGTCGCCGCCCTCGCCCTCGACCATGCGCAACGTCGGGCCCCGGTAGATCGTGATCCGGTCCGGCAGCACCCCGGCGTACCACTCGCCTCGCTCGGTCAGCGGCGTGCCCTCGTACAGACCCAGCAGCTGCGGGTCCTCGGCCGGCGGCTCGTCCTCGACGAAGACCGCGACGTTGTCCATCAGCCTGGTCAGCTCGGGCGGAATGCGGTCGAGCGCCTCTGCCACCGACTCCTCGAAGTCCTCCCGCGTCATCTCCAGCACCCGGCCATTGTCGGCCACCTGCGGGCCGCTGTGCACGGCCGGTCGGCACGGGCTCCGCATAGGTGCGGTGCCGGGCGGGCATAGGGGGCCTCATGGCCCGCGACGCCAGGAAGCCACGCAAACCGTCCCGTCTGCCGCAGTGGGTACGCCGTCCGACCGCCCTGTTCGTCGACCGCTACCACCGCTTTCGCGCGCGCCACAACGCCCCCGGAGCCCCCGGAAGCGCAGAGTCGGCAGAGTCCGCAGAGGCATCCGGGACGTCCGGGGCGGCGGGTCCCCGACGCAC
>DATMEI010000660.1:0-7968 GCA_035556995.1 Streptomyces sp. | reverse complement strand
CGCCTTCGAGCGCGTTGATACGGACGTAGACCGCCGGTCCCGGCCGATGCGGCAGTGCCGTGAGCACCTCGGCGGTGCGGATGCGCGCGGACGGCTTCTCCGCGGCGGCGACCGCGTCCTCGAAGTCGACGGCCACGGCATCCGCGCGGGTGGCGATTGCCTTGACGATCCGGTCCGGTCGGTCGCCGGGGACGAACAATATGGCTCGTCCGACGTCCATGAGCGCTCCTGTTCCGTAGGATGGAACACGTACCGTGTCGCGGTACAGTGCGTTCACCCTGGTGACGGGGCTCATGCGCTGTCAAGGGTCGTGCGTGTGTCTATGCGGCGCGGACCGAAGTGAGGGGAGACGGATTCTCGATGCCGGCCAGCAATCAAGCGATGCGTGCCGTCGTCACGACGCTGCGTGTTCTGGAGACCGTCGCCGAGCTGCAGCCGGCCGGCGTCTCGGCGATCGCCAGAGCGATGGATCTCCCCAAGAGTTCCGTCCATCGGTGCCTGGTCACACTGCGCGAAGCAGAGTGGCTGACGACTTCCAGGACGGACAGGACACAGTGGGTGCTCACCGGCCGCGCCCTGTCGGTCGGCATACACGCCTCCGTCGAACTCGGCCTGCGCGAGGCGGCGTTGGCGGCGATGCAGGAGCTGCGCGACGAGACCCACGAGACCATCCACCTCTCCAGCTACGGCAGCGACCAGGACCTGGTCGTGGTGGACAGGCTGGACAGCGACGAACCGGTTCGCACCTGGGTGCACCTGGGCGCCCGTGTACCGATGCACGCAAGCTGCAGCGGCCGGGCGATCCTCGCCCATCTGCCCGACGCCGAGGTGGAGCGGCTGCTGAGCGGGGAGCTGGAACGCTTCTCCGAGAACACTCCCGCGGACAGGCACGCGGTCGCCGAAGACCTGCGGACGGTACGGGAGTTGGGGTACGCCACCAACGACTGCGCCTGGCGCCCCGGAGTGGGGGCGGTCGGAGCCGCCTTACTGGACCCGCACGGACGGCCTGTCGGCGCGATCGCGGTCTCGGTGCCGATTCAGCGCTACGACGCGGCGCGGGCCCGCGTGCTCGGCCCCCTCGCGGCCGACGCCGCCCGGCGCATCAGCGCGAACCTGCCGCGCGCCTAGGGGGGTGGGTGTGCTCGCAACTGCCGCCAGAGACACAGGGGTTGACGGCCCGGGCGCTGCTGGAACCGCTCGGGGCGCTGTGGTGTCCTGATCATCGACACCCGGCCGCTCGAATCAGGAGGCTCCACCTTGGATCCGCGACGGGCACATCTCACCCGCCGAACCGCTCTCACCGGGGGCGCCGTGGCGGCCCTGGCCGCCTGTGCACCCGGGGGCGGAACGGCCTCCGCCTCCGTCTCACCGCCGGACGCAGAGACGGAGAAGATCTCCAGCCGGCTGCGCGAGCTCGAACGGAAGCACTCCGCCCGTCTGGGGGTGTTCGCGCACGACCCCGCAACCGGCAGGACTGTGCGGCACCGCGCCGACGAGCGCTTCCCCATCTGCTCGGTGTTCAAGACGCTCGCCGCCGCGGCCGTGCTGAGAGACCTCGACCAGGACGGCGAGACCCTCGCCAGACGCATCCGGTACGGCAAGGCCGACCTCGTGGCCCACTCCCCCGTCACAGGCACTCCCGAGCACTTGGCGAACGGCATGACCGTCGCGGAACTGTGCGAGGCCGCCGTCTGCTACAGCGACAACACCGCCGCGAACCTCCTGCTCCGCGAACTCGGGGGGCCCACCGCGATCACCCGCTTCTGCCGTTCGGCGGGTGACCGCACCACTCGTCTCGACCGCTGGGAGACCGAGCTGAACTCGGCGGAACCCTGGCGCGTGCAGGACACCACCAGCCCCCACGCCATCGCCCGTACGTACTCGCGCCTCACACTCGGCGACGAGCTGACCCAGCCGGACCGGCGGCGGCTCACGCGCTGGCTGCGCGACAACACGACCAGCGGCAAGAGCTTCGGCGCCGGACTCCCCAAGGACTGGACCCTCGCGGACAAGACCGGCGCCGGGTCGTACGGGACCAACAACGACGTGGGCATCGCCTGGCCCCCGGGCCGGTCACCCGTCGTGCTGGCCGTGCTCACCACGAAGCGTGAGGCGGACGCCGAACCGGACTACCCGCTCGTCGCGAGCACCGCCACGCTCCTTGCGGAAGCGCTCACCACCTAGCCGAGGAACGACAGCCGCACACCGCGGTGCGGATTGTCGCGGTTGGTGTCGACGAGGCACACGGACTGCCAGGTGCCCAGTTCCAGCCGTCCGCCGATCACGGGCAGCGTGGCGTGCGGCGGTACGAACGCGGGCAGTACGTGGTCCCGGCCGTGCCCGGGGCTGCCGTGGCGGTGCCGCCAGCGGTCGTCGGCGGGCAGCAGGTCACCGAGGGCGGCGAGCAGGTCGTCGTCGCTGCCCGCACCCGTCTCCAGGATCGCGATGCCGGCGGTGGCGTGCGGCACGAAGATGTTGAGCAGCCCGTCCCGGCCTTCCGCGGCGTCGCGGAGGAAGGCACCGCACTCGTGGGTGAGGTCGGTGACGGTCTCGCTGGAGCCGGTGGTCAGGTGCAGGACGTGCGTCCGCAGTGCGTTGGCGTCGGTCATGGTCTCCATCCTGCCTGCCGGAGCGCGGGAAGGTTCGCGGCGGCCATGTGGTTCTCAGGGGTATGAACGACGTGGCGGTGGCGATCGTCGGAGCGGGGCAGGCCGGTCTGTCCAGCGCCTTTCATCTGCGGCGCCTGGGCTACGAGCCGGGGCGCGACTTCGTCGTCCTCGACAGTGCGGAGCAGCCCGGCGGCGCCTGGCAGTTCCGCTGGCCCACGCTGACGTACGGCAAGGTCCACGGCATGCACGCGCTGCCCGGGATGGAGCTGACGGGTGCGGACCCGCAGCGCCGGTCCTCGGAGGTGATCGGCGAGTATTTCGCCGCGTACGAGCAGACCTTCGGGCTGGCGGTGCGGCGTCCCGTGCATGTGCGTGCGGTGGAAGAGGCCGGGGACGGACGGCTGCGCGTGGCGACCTCGGAAGGTACCTGGACGGCGCGGACGCTGATCAACGCGACGGGCACATGGGAGCGGCCTTTCTGGCCGCGCTACCCCGGCCAGGAGAGCTTCCGCGGCCGGCAGTTGCACACCGCGCAGTACCCGGGGCCGCACTCCGGTGTCTTCACCGGCAAGCGTGTGGTCGTCATCGGGGGCGGGACCTCGGCCGTGCAGCATCTGCTGGAGATATCGGAGGTGGCGGCGGAGACGGCGTGGGTGACACGAAGTGAACCCGTCTTCCGTGAGGGCCCGTTCGCCGAGGATCAAGGACGTGCCGCGGTCGCGCTCGTGGAGGAACGCGTGCGGAGCGGGCTCCCGCCGCGCAGCGTGGTGTCCGTGACGGGCCTGCCGTTGACGGAGGAGATGCGCCGGGCCCGCGAGCGCGGAGTGCTGCGTCGGCAGCCGATGTTCGAGCGGATCGTGCCGGACGGTGTCGAGTGGAGCGACGGCCGCCGCATGGCGGCCGACACGCTGGTGTGGGCGACGGGGTTCCGGCCTGCGATCGATCACCTGGCGCCGCTGCGGCTGCGTGAGCCGGGCGGCGGCATCCGCCTGGACGGTACGCGCGTGGTCAGCGATTCCCGCATCCACCTGGTCGGTTACGGGCCTTCGGCGAGCACCATCGGGGCCAACCGGGCGGGGCGTACCGCCGCCCGTGACGTCCACCGTCTGCTCACGCGTGGCACAACGGACCTCACACGCACCGTAGTTGGGCACGACACGGCCAACGCCGAACACCGGCACGGGCGTTCGCCCGAACGTGTAGCCGCACGGGATTCCGTCCACCGGTGACCGTGAGCTCGGCGATGCTTACGGTACGCAAGCGGCGGGCTGCAGACCACGCGAGCGTTCCGGCCCGACGTCCCATGCGGGCCGGTGAGTTGTCCCCATCAGGAACACAAGGAGAACGCACTTCATGAACGTCATCACCAACGCGCTGGCCTGTCTCGCACACTTTGTCGGCTGGCTCGTCTGACGTATGTCCCAGCGGCGCCGCCCCCGGTCACACGGCGGGCGGCGCCGTCATGTGTGGGCCCCTGTGCACTCCCACGCGCCCCGGCCGCAGCCGCGCGGTCAGCGGCCGGTCGGCTCCGGCCCGTCAGCTCTTGACGGTCATCGTCGAGCCGCGCACGACGAGTTCGGGCTGCAGGACGATCCGCTGATGCTCGTGGGCGTCCGCGTCGTCCCCCGTCTCCTCGATCAGCAGATCCGCTGCCGCCCGTCCCATCCTGAAGGCCGGCTGCCGCACCGATGTCAGCGGCACCGCGGCGGCGGACGCGAACACGATGTCGTCGTAGCCCACGAGCGCCACCTCCTGAGGGACCTTCACCCCCGCCCCGTACAGCGTCTGCAGCACGCCCAGTGCCAGCAGGTCGTTCGCGCAGAAGACCGCTGTGGGACGCGGGGACATCCCCAGCAGCCGCGCCCCGGCGTCCCTTCCCGCTGCGACGTCCAGCCGCTCGGTCTCCACATGCCGCAGGGCCTCCTCCTCGCGGAGCCCGGCTTCGCCGAGTGCCTTCACCAGGCCCGCGTACCGGTCCTGGCACTGGGTGAGCTGCATCGAGCCGCTGACGTAGAGGATGCTGTCGTGGCCGCGTTCCAGCAGGTGCCGGGCGGCGAGCGTGCCGCCCGCGACGTCGTCGACGGAGACGGAGCAGCCCTCGGCGCTGGGCAGCACCCGGTCGACGGAGACATTGGGGATGCCGTGCCGCTGGAACTCGGCGAGATTGCCGCCGGTGGTGTCGGCGGGGGTGACCAGGACGCCGCGCACCCGCTGTTCGGCGAAGAGCGAGAGATACTCCGCCTCCTCCGACGGGCTCTGCGCGCTGTTGCACAGCATCACGCCCAACCCGGCCTCGCGCGCGGCCCGTTCGGCGCCGCCGGCCACGTCCACGAAGAAGGGGTTGGCCATGTCCAGCACGAGCAGCGCGATTATCCGGCTCCGGCCCGCCCGCAGCTGCCGCGCCGACTCGCTGCGTACGTAACCGAGTTGCTGGATGGTGGACAGCACGCGCGCACGGGTGCCCGCGGACACGGACTCCGGTCTGTTGATGACGTTGGAGACCGTGCCGACGGAGACCCCCGCCGCGTGTGCGACCTGTTTGATGCCCACTTGACGGCTCATGCGGGGCGTACCTCGTTCAGTTCCACTCCCGTGAGTCCGGACAGGGCACGCAGTTCGGGCAGCAGCCGTCCGGGGGCCAGCGCCCAGTGGTGGCCCGCGCCGCCGGCGCTCCAGGCGTCCGTCCACTCACCGGGGTCGGTGTAGAAGTCGATGCGGGACGTGGTGTTGCCGATCTCCAGCAGGTCTCCGGCGACCGCTTCACCTTCCGCGGCCACCAGCCGGTAACGGCCGTCGCGTGACTGCCCGACGCCGACGAGGGTGACGGGCCCGTGCGGTGCGGTGCACTCCACGGAGACGCCCCAGCCGCGTTTGCCGTGGTAGACGCCGAGGCCGCGCAGCAGCGGGCGCCGTCCGTCCATGGCACGGAGGTGGGCGGGCCCGTCGTGCCCCATCTCCACCACCCCGTCACGGAAGTTCAGCGCCTGGAACTCGGTGAAGGAACCTCCCGTCCCGAGCCGTTCGCAGATGAGCATAGCCAGCGAGGTGCGCAGCTCGTACTCCCCCGCTGCGGGGACGCCGCGGGCGGTGAGCATGGAGGCGCCGAGGATCATCCCGGCGCCGAGGCGTTCGTGTATCTCGCCTTCAAGACCACGGTGGAAGTACGCGAGGGAGTCCAGGCCGAAGTCGGCCACGAGACGGTCGAGTCCGGCCGATACGCGCGCTGCCCAGGCAAGATCGTCCTCGTCGACGGAGGAGTGGAGTTCGAAGACCTCCTTCGTCTCGGCGATCCTTGCGGCGGTCTCCTCCTCCGGCACGCTCTCGACGCGGACCCGCAGATCATCGAATTCCAGGACCTCGACGTGGCCGCCGAAGGTGGCCGGGACCATCGTCAGGTCAGTGGAGACGTCGTACATGCCCGGGTAGAGGTGCCCCATCAGGCCGTGCCGTGAGGTGCGCAGGGCTCCTCGCAGTCCCGCTGCCCGTATCCAGCCGCCGATGCGGCGCCAGGCCCGCTCGTCCTCCAAGTGGCCGGAGACGGACCGGAATTCGACGCCGACCCGCTCGAAGGCGCTGGCCATCTCCGGCAGCGGGCAGGCACCGCAGTAGGCCAGCCACTGACCGGTGTCGAAGGTGGCGTGGTCCATGGCCTCGGTGGGCTGGAGATTGATCAGCAGCACGGGCGCACCGCTGCGCTGGGCGACGGGGACCAGCATGGTCGCCGTCATATAGGTGGTGAGGAAGCCGACGACGATGTCGCAGTCGGCGGCTCGCAGCTTCTCGGCGGCCTGCGCGCCTTCCCGCTCGTCGGAGATGAAGCCGACGTCGACGACCTCGGCGTCGAACTCGCCCATCCGCTGCGCCACCCGGTCGGCGGAGCGGCGCAGTTGGGGCAGCAGATCGGGGAACTGCGGCCAGTAGGCGCCCAGTCCGCCCGAGACCAGGCCGATCCTGGTCCTGCGGGCCCGGACGCCGGCGGGGCCCGGTGCGGGCACGGGAGGGGAAGTGTGGGCGGTGACGGTGGCTGGTGTGTTCATGGCCGGTTCGCTCCTCGCTGCGTCACGGACCGTCGTCAGTCGAGGTGGAAGACCTCGGTGAGCGGCGTCATCGCTGTATCGGGCCGTTCCCCTTCGAGGGTTTCGAAGAAGGGGGCCATCTCCCGCTGCCAGCGGGCGTTGACTTCCCGCTCCTGCATCGCGGCCTGTGCCGCGGCGAAGTCCGCCGTCTCCAAGTAGCCCACGAGCAGGCCGTCTTCGCGCAGGAACAGCGAGTAGTTGTGCCAGCCGCACTCGGACAGTGCGGCGAGCATGTCCGGCCAGACAGCCGAGTGCCGCTCGCGGTACTCGGCCACCCGGTCGCTGCGGACCTTCAGCAGGAAACACACACGCCGCACGGCTGCCCGTCCTTTCCTAGAAGTCGTAGTCGCCGATGTTCTTCTTGTCGAAGACGGTGGGCGGCCCGAGGATGACCTCGCCGTCCTTGCCGACGGTGCGCTCGCCGAGCTTCCCGGCCTTGAACTTCTCTCCCTGCTTGCCGGTGATCTGCCCCGACGCGAGTGAGGCCGCGGCGTACGAGCCGAGGTAGCCCAGCTTCTTGGGGTCCCAGAGGGAGAACTCCTCGACGGTGCCGTCCTTGACGTACTTGCGCATCTGGTTGGGCGTGCCGAGGCCGTTGAGGACGACCTTGTCCTTGTAGGAGGAGTCGCTGATGTAGCGGGCAGCGGCGGCGATGCCGACGGTGGTGGGTGAGATGACGGCCTTGAGCTTGGGGTACGCCTTGAGCAGACCCTGGGTCTCCTGGAAGGACTTCTGGTCGTCGTCGTCGCCGTAGGCGGTCTTGACCAGCTCCATGTCCTTGTACGCGGGCTTCTTCAGCTCGTTCTTCATGAACTTGATCCAGGCGTTCTGGTTCGTCGCGTTCTGCGTGGCGGAGAGGATGGCGATCTGGCCCTTGTGGCCGGTCTGTTCGGCGGTGCGCCGTATCAGGGAGCGGCCGATCTCCTCTGAGCTGGCCTGGTTGATGAACAGCTGGCGGCAGTCCTTGTCGGTGTCCGAGTCGTAGGCGACGACCTTGATGTCCTGCTTCATGGCCTGCTTCAGCGGTCCGCACACGGCGTTGGGGTCGTTGGCGGCGATGAGGATGGCGTCCTGCCGCTGCTGCACCAGCGTGTTGATGTAGCTGACCTGGGAGGACGCCTTGGCGTCGGAGGGGCCGACCTCCTTGGCCTTGCCGTCGTACTCCTTGGCGGCGGCGATCCCCGCCTCGTCGACGATCTTCTCGTAGGGGTTGTTGATCTGCTTGGGCAGGAAGGCGAGCTTCAGGCCCTTCTTCAGAGGCGCGCCGGGGTCGGCCTCGGCGT
>DATMEI010000659.1:0-2039 GCA_035556995.1 Streptomyces sp. | reverse complement strand
TCAGGCAGATCAGGCCCTCGTCGTCCTCCAGGGACAGGAACTCCGACACCTGCGCGCCGCCTGCGAGATGGGGTGCGGACGCGGACTCCGGCAGCTGGGGCAGGTCGACGACCGTGAGGCGCAGCAACCGCCCGGACGAGGTGACGGCACCCACCTCGCCCCGTGTCGTCGCCGGCACGGCGGAGACGATCACGTCGTGCTTGGCGCGCCTCGCGTCCTGGTCGAAGACCGGTTCGCCGTTTGCCGTACGGGCGAGCAGGCCCGTCGAGGAGAGCAGCACCCGGCACGGGTCGTCGGCGACCTCCAGCGGGACGGCGGCCACGGGTGCGCCTGCCGATTCGAGCAGCTCCGTACGCCGGGGGGTGCCGTACTTCTTCGCGACGGCCGAGAGCTCACCGGAGACCATCTTGCGCAGCTCGGCGTCCGACTCCAGGATCCGGGTCAGCTCCTCGATCTCGGAACGCAGCCGGTCCCGCTCGCTCTCCAGCTCGATGCGGTCGAACTTGGTGAGGCGGCGCAGCGGGGTGTCGAGGATGTACTGCGTCTGCACGTCGCTGAGCTGGAACCGGGCGATGAGCGATTCCTTGGCCTGCGCCGAGTTCTCGCTCGATCTGATGATCCTGATGACCTCGTCGATGTCGATGAGCGCGACCAGCAGCCCCTCGACCAGGTGCAGCCGGTCCTTCCGCTTGGTGCGGCGGAACTCACTGCGTCGGCGCACCACCGTGAACCGGTGGTCGACGTAGACCTCCAGGAGCTCCTTGAGGCCGAGGGTGAGCGGCTGGCCGTCCACCAGCGCGACGTTGTTGATGCCGAAGGACTCCTCCATCGGCGTCAGCTTGTACAGCTGCTCCAGTACCGCTTCCGGGTTGAAGCCGTTCTTGATCTCGATGACCAGGCGGAGTCCGTGGGCGCGGTCGGTGAGGTCCTTGACGTCCGCGATGCCCTGCAGGCGCTTGGAGTTGACCAGGTCCTTGATCTTGGCGATGACCTTCTCCGGGCCGACGGTGAAGGGCAGCTCCGTCACGACCAGGCCCTTGCGGCGGGGCGTGACCTGCTCGACCGCGACCGTGGCGCGCATCTTGAAGGTGCCGCGGCCGCCCGCGTAGGCGTCCTTGATCCCGTCGATGCCGACGATCCGGCCGCCGGTGGGCAGGTCCGGGCCCGGCACGAAACGCATCAGGGTATCCAGGTCGGCGCCCGGATGCTTGATGAGATGGCGTGCGGCGGCGATCACTTCACCGAGGTTGTGCGGCGGCATGTTGGTGGCCATGCCGACGGCGATGCCCGAGGAGCCGTTCACCAGCAGGTTGGGATAGGCCGCCGGAAGCGCGCCCGGTTCCTGCTCGCTGCCGTCGTAGTTCGGCGCGAAGTCGACGGTCTCCTCGTCGATCGACTCGACCATCAGTCCCGCCGCGGGGGCGGACCGGCACTCGGTGTACCGCATCGCCGCGGGCGGGTCGTCGTTGCCCAGCGAGCCGAAGTTGCCGTGCCCGTCGACCAGCGGCAGCCGCATGGAGAAGGACTGCGCCATGCGCACCAGCGCGTCGTAGATGGCGCTGTCGCCGTGCGGGTGGAGCTTTCCCATCACCTCGCCCACGACACGGGCGCACTTGACGTAGCTCCGGTCGGGGCGCAGGCCCATCTCGTGCATCTGGTACAGGATCCGCCGCTGGACGGGCTTCATCCCGTCGCGGGCGTCAGGAAGCGCGCGCGAGTAGATGACCGAGTAGGCGTACTCCAGGAAGGAGCCCTGCATCTCGTCGACGACGTCGATGTCGAGGATGCGCTCTTCGAAATCTTCCGGCGGAGTCTTCGTACTGCGGCGGGCCATCGCGGCTGGCTCTCCTTAGGGTGCGTACGGTACGGACGGCTGCTGCGAGCCGGGTACGGATGCGGATCCGACGCGGACCATTGTGGACCGCGTCGCTGACAACCGGTTCCCCGACCCGTCAGGCGGGGGCCTCTCGCGCCGCTCCGTCGGAGCACGGCCCGCAACGGGCCGGGTTCCTGGGCGTACCGTACGGGAACTCCGCATG
>DATMEI010000658.1:0-11625 GCA_035556995.1 Streptomyces sp. | reverse complement strand
CCAGGTACACCACGAACGAGTCGCGGCGGGGCAGCAGTTGGGGTGAGGAGATGACCTTCGCCCGGTACGGGACGCCACACCCCTCCAGCAGGGTCAGCGCCGAACTCCACACTCCGGTGATGTACTGGGGCTCCGCAATGTGCATGTACACCCGCAGCAGCGGCCCGGGGGCAGGGCGGCCCCGCGAACCGTCGACGAGGAAGAAGCCCGGTGACAGAGCGGGGCGTGCCGCAGGCAGGGCGAGCACTCCATCTGACGGGCCCATGGCCGATGCGGGCACCAAGACACGCACCCCGTCGATCTCCACCAGGACATGGTCGCCCTGCCGTCTGACAGTCCGTGCGGGGCAGAGAGTTGTCTGATGGGGAACCTCGGCCGCCAGTGCTGCCTCGGTCTCCGGGTCGCGCAGCCGCTTCGGGCGCGGAGCGGCTTCGGACTGCACACCGGAGTGGACGTGTTCGTACAGCAGATTCGCGAGTTCCCCCGCGCATTCCCGAAGCGATTCCCCCCGTACCGTCCTGCCTTCGAATTCGACGGTGAGACCGTCTTCGGCGACGACTGCCCCCTGCAGAACCGGATGCAGCCGCGGACATATCCGCTCGGTGATGACTGTCATTCAACTTCCCCCAAGACCCAGCGTTCTGACGAACTTCTCGGGCTGTACGAGAGCCGTCCTTCCGACTCCCATCGCCGCCCGCGTTGAAGCACTCAGCCGGGAGTTCTGTTCCGCGGTCGCCAACGCGCGGTCGATCAGATGCCATCCGGCGAATGCGGTGGCCCGGATCGCCAGGGCGCTGTCGACGTTCCCCCGGGTGACGCGATAGCCGGCCCAGAACTCCGCGATACGGGAGCGCAGTCGGGCGAGTTCCAGCGTCCCCTTCGCCACGAGCTCCTCATGGGACGGGCCCCTGTCGATCTCGCTGCCGTCCCTCCCCCCTCCTTTGAGACCGGCCAGAGCCAGATGCAGCCACTCCCCCGCGAAACTCCCGACGTCACGCGCCGGATCGGCGAACCGGAACTCCTCACCGTCGATGATGTACAGCCGGTCCTCGTACAGCAGAATCTGGTCCAGCCGCAGATCGCAGTGCACGGGGCACCGTTCGGCGGCAGATTCCATGCGGCGCAGTTCCTCCGTCGCTTCGCGCAGTTCGCGGTCCGAGTGGACGATGTTCCACAGACCCACCTCCGCGAAGCTGAGGTTCAGGAACAGAGGCAGCGGCAACGCGTCGTTCCATTCGATGTTGGGCAGCAGCGGCGCCGAAGTGTCGAGGGGAGGCTCCGACTCCTCGGCGTCTGCCCGGTGCAGCAACCCCACAGCCCGGCCCACTCGATGGGCCAGGTCTTCATCGAACGCGTCCTGCTCCGCGAGCTCCAGCCCGTTGACGGCGTCCGGCAGCAGCTCCGTCGCCATGAGCCGCGCCGGCTCGTCATGCCCGAGCACCGCCGGCGTGCGCAGATCCTCCTGCCCGACTCTGCCGACCGTGGCCTCGAAGGCAAGGGAACGCCTGATCTGCCGTACGGACGACTCGGAACCGCCGAGAACGCGCTTGAGGAACACCGGGACGCCCGCCGTGGTGGTGCCCGCCCAGTTGTCGTTGCGCCCTATGAGAGAAACCGCGTCCGAATCGTCCAGATCGCCGAGGCCGATACGACGCAGCAGCTCGTTCACCTCGGGCGCGTCGTCCAGCGTCAGCGGGTCGAACATGGTTCGCACGAGCACTCCTTGCTCGATGGATTCGTCCCACCCAGATTCGCAGCGGTCCACGGGCCCCGATCCACGACTTCAGTAGCGGTCCCCCACCGACGGGAGTCGCTGTCGCCAACTCCCCCGTGCCTCCAGAATTAGAGTTGGCACACGACGACGATCCCGCTATATCCAAAGGTGTGAAGCTGTTGATGGACGAGTCGGGCACCGCCCCTGCGCTGCTTCGCCTGGAGGGCGTCGGTCACCGGTACGGGGACCGCGAAGTGCTGCGAGGGGTCTCACTGCATCTCGACCCGTCCGAATGCGTGGCGCTGGTGGGTCACAACGGATGCGGCAAGTCGACACTCCTGCGGCTGGCCGCCGGACGGGAGAGCCCCACCGATGGCGAAGTCCTCTTCGACAGCTGTCCTCTGAACGAGGACGACCCGGCCACTCGGGCCCGGGTCTCCTCGGTGCTGGACCCTGCCGCCTACTACCCCGACCTGACGGTACGAGAGCATCTGCTCTTCGTCGCCCTGGCCCACGGTCTCGGCGCTGAAGCCGACGAAGCAGTCGACCGTGCCCTGGCGGACCACCACTTGAGCGATCACGGCACAGCTCTCCCGGAGTCCCTCTCGTCGGGGCAGAGTCAACTCCTCCTTCTTGCCTCGGCGTTCATGCGTCCGCATGAACTGCTGCTGCTGGACGAACCGGAGCAGCGGCTCGATTCGCGTGCGCGGAGCGAACTGTCGGACCGTCTCGTGTCGCACAAGGAACAGGGTGCGGCCGTTCTGATGGCCACTCACAACATGCAGCTGGCCTCGCGGGTGGCCGACCGCGTTGTCGTTCTGGAATCGGGGGTGCCTGTCGACGCCGCTGCTCACGGGTGGGCGGAGGCGGACAGTGCTCACTGACGCCTCGGCTCGGCCCGCCTTCCACAAGTCCACGCTCACTGCGCTGGATCACCTGCAGCAGACCCGGCGTGCGCAGCAACGTGAGCAGCGCCGCGGCAACGCAGTGGTCGTCTACGGCGTGCTGGTCGTCGCAGCCCTGCTCGGCACCCCGTATCTGCTGGCCGCCGCCGACGCGTCGCAGACTCCGAGCGGTGGCAGTGCTCAGAGTCCTCTGGCAGAACTGTTGCTGCAGGGGCTTCCGGTGACGCTGCCGGCAGCAGTGGCGACGATGCTGTGTCTCACTCTTCGAAATGCCGCGTGGCGAGGGCCTGTTCTGGTCGACCGGCCCACCGCGTTCTGGGCCGTTCCACAGCCGGTCCTGCGACGTCCTCTCCTCATGCCCCGCCTCGTGACCTCTGCGGTCTTCTCGGCGCTGGCCGGCGCGGTGACGGGAGCGGTCGCGGGTTTCCTCATGGCGGCCGGAGTGAACGGCTCATGGCCGACCGGGACGGCGGCGGGCGCCTGGGCAGGGGCCGTGACCGGCCTCGGCTGCGTGATCTGCGGTGTCTTCGTCGAACGCCACGACCTGTTGGTGGCCCGGAAGGGGAGGCGCCTCTTCGCGCTCGTCTGGGCTGCCTCGGCCGGGTTGCTGGGCCTCTCGGTGCTCTCGTTTCTTCACGGTCTGCCGGAGTGGGCAGGCCACGTCCTGCTCTGGTCCGGTCCGTGGGGCTGGGCGGTGCAGCCGCTGCTGGCTGCGGTGGGCGGGTCAGCCCCCGGCTGGGCCTTCGCTTCCGCGCTGCTGGTGTGCCTGCTCGTCTTCGGCGTACGGGGCTCGGGACGCGCCGTCGAGCTGATTCCGGCAGCGGCGTTGCGACGCAGGGCGCTGGTCGTGTCCCAGGTGACGGCGTCCCTGTTTTCGATGGAGCTACGGCAGGCGAAGTTCACCATCCAGGGGGCACACCGTCTGCGGTCACGGCCGGCCTTGCGGCTTCCCGCACCGCGTCGGCAGTGGCTGGTTGTTCCGTGGCGCGATGCGACAGGTCTGCTGCGGGCGCCTGGACGGCTGGTCTGGGCTGTCGCTCTGGTGGCGATCGCGGTCGCACTCACCGCCTCCATGGACACGCTGGTGCTGAGGCTGCAGATCTTCTGCTCCGGGCTCGCCCTCGCCGCCATGTATCTGGCCGCGGCCCAACTGGCCGAGCCGGCCCGGGTGGACAGCGATGACATGCGCAGGTCGGTCAATCTTCCGTACTTCTCGGGATCACTCGCGCTGCGCCATGCCGCCGTCCCGGCAGCCCTGTTGGCTGCCGGGACGGGGGTGGGCATCGCGGTCGCCACACTCGCAGAGGGGTGGCACCCGGGGCTGCTGGTGCTCCTGCTGAGTGTGCCGGCGATGGTGGGAGCCGCCCTGGTGAGCGCCTACCGGGGTTCGATGCCGCCGCATGTGGCCCTTGGAGTCGAGACCCCGTTCGGGAACACGGCCCCGCTCCAGATGACCGCCTGGTATCTGCGCGGCCCGCTTGGGGCGTTGTTGGCGACTGTCCCCGTCCTCGTCTTCACCGCCGACCGTGGCGCGTCCGGTGCCGGTGGAACGGCCTGGCTGCTGGCTGTCGGTGCCGTTCAACTGCTCTGGGCGTGGTACGCCGCCAAGCAGCAAGCCTGACCAGGCGCCAGGCGGTTCCTTCGGCTCCGTGCCATCCACGGAGCGATCAGGCGACTGCGCGTGTGTCGTCCCCACGGATGGGCGTTCCGAGGACTCCTTCAGCCAGTCCGGCGCGGTCCGCCAGCAACGCGGCCTCGACCCGGTTGGCCATCCCGAGCTTCGCCAGGATGCGCGTGACGTGTCCCTTGACGGTGGCCTCGGTCATCTCGAGCCGAGCGCCGATCCCCGTATTGGAAAGGCCCGTTGTGAGCAGCGACAGCACGGTTCGTTCCCTCGGGGTCAGTGAGGTCAACTGCTCCCGCTGCTCCGCGGTCACCGCCCTGGAGCGTTCCCGGAGCGCGTTGAGAACCCGGCTGGTCACCGTGGGAGAAAGGATGCCCCGTCCCGATGCGACGGTTCGCACCGCCTCGATGATCCCGTCCGGAGGGGTGTCCTTGAGCAGGAAACCGGCCGCCCCGGCACGGACGGCCTCGGCGATGTAGTCGTCCTCGCCGAAAGTCGTCAGGACGAGGACCTGTGGGGGGCTTTGCAACGCGCGCATTTCCCAAGCCGCCCGCAGGCCGTCGAGGCGAGGCATCCGGACGTCGAGCAGTGCGACGTCCGGTGCGAAGCGACGGGCCGCGGCGACAGCCTCACGACCGTCAGCGGCCTTGGCCACCACATGGATGTCTCCGCCGGATTCGAGGATGGCAGGCAGACCCTGGCGAACGAACTGGTCGTCGTCAGCTACGAGAACTCTGATCACGAGTGCGCCCCCGCCGTTCCGCGCTCATGGGTTTCCGCTTCCAGACCCCGGTGACCTCCCACACCACCGCTCCCCTCGGCGGCGACGGGAATCGACGCGGTGATCCGGTAGCCACCGCTCGTCAGGCGACCTGCCGTGAGGAGGCCTCCGTCCTGACGGATCCGGTGTGCCAGCCCCTCCAGCCCTCGACCGCTGCCTGGCATCGGCGGCCGCCAAGGCCCTGCGGCACCGGTGTTGGAGACCTGCACCACCACCCAGCCGCCCCGGTGTGTCACACGAATGGTGACCTCGGCTCCAGGAGCGTGCTTGAACGCATTGGTCAGCGACTCCTGAACGAGCCGGTACAGGGAGTGCTGCACGGTGTCCGGCACGGCATCGAGGTCGTCCGCGATGTCCAGAGAGACCCGGTGACCAAGGCCCCGGGCCCGTTCCGCCAAGACCTTGATCCCGTCGGCAGCGGACGACCGTTCAGCCGGGGCCTCCCGAACCGGCCCCTTGAGCAGGACCCGCATCTGGTGCATTGCCTGCCGGCCGGTGGCTCCAATCTGCCGGGCGTGCGCACGGACGGCCTCCGGACTCTGTTCGGCGGTCACCTCGAGGATTCCCGCTGTCAGCACGATACGGCTCATCTCGTGACCCACCGCGTCGTGCAACTCGCGTGTGATCCTTGCGCGTTCGGACGCCCGGGCCCGCCTCGCAAGCAGTTCACGTTCCTTCTGCCATCGGCTGGCCCTCTCCGCCGGCAGCGCCCCCCGGGCCTTCCGGATCAGGGTGAGAAGCGCCAGGACGCCCACACCCAACAGGACGGAGACGGCCAGGTGGCCCGGCGAGAACCGGACTGCCACGGTTCCGTCCTCCCATGCGAGAAGCGCATCCCCCGCCTCGAACGCCGTGACGACGAAGGCGGCCGCCAGATCTGTCCTGGCGAGCGGGCGAAGACCCCGTACAGCTATCCCCTGCCGCCCGGCACTCTCGATCAGCTGCTTCCCCCGCGAGTCACCGCCGGGGCCACCGGGTGCGGCGGTGCCCTTCTCGCCGCCGGGTCTCTCCCTGCCCATGAGCATGGAGACACACCTGTACCGCATACAGAATCGGGCCATATCTGGTTCCCCCCAAAAAAGACCGCGCGTGCGCGACAGCCGCTCTGCGCGGCCACAGCATCCCTCGCCAACCAAACCGTTTCAACCGGGTTGGTGTTGAACCGCCGCAGCCCCTGCAAGCAGGCAAGAGGGGCGAATCGCCCGTTCTCAGCTCTTCAAGCCGTCACTCGATCCGGTCATAGTCCGACAAATGACGGCGAGCTGGCCGAGCGGTGTCCAGCACGTGTCAGAGATATGTCCGCGGACGGCCTTCGAATGGTGACTGGAACTAGAACGGGTGGACGCCGATGGATGTGGCGGAGGGCGGTCCGTAGCCCTCGGCGACGCGCTGCTGGTACGTCTCACGGCCGATGACTTCCAGCCCGACGATCTCCCACGGCGGCAGCTTCGCCGATGCGCGGTGCTCGCCCCACAGCCGCAGCGCGACCGCGGCGGCGTCGTGCAGGTCGCGGGCCTCTTCCCAGTAGCGGATCTCGGCGTGATCGTTGGCATACCGGCTGTTGAGGAGGAACGGGTGGTCGTACGCGAGCTGTTCGAGGGCTCGCCGTACTTCCTTGAGCGGGGCTTCCCTCCCCGCGACGCTCAGCGTGATGTGCCAGAGCCGGGACTGTTCGCGTCGATCGGCGTCCGTGTCCGGACGTGGCTCGGCCCGTTGTTCGGTGTCGACGCTGGCAAGTCGTCTCACGGGCGGGCCTCCTCGTCCGGTGGGGCGCTGTTGATTCAGGGCGTCGTCCCCCGCCGCACGACCCCAGGACAAAGTTGACCAGTCCAGAGCCGACCGCGTGGCCGTTTTCCGGAACGTGTCCGTGGAAAGGCTGGTCTTTTGCTTCGCCCGCTGACCTTCCCGACACCGGGCTCTCGCCGTCTGCACAAACCATTCACGACTGTCCGTACACACGGCCGACGCACTCGCGCGCCCGCACGGGCCGTCGCCTCGCGGCCCTCAGCGCTCAGGCCTCTCAGCTCTCAGCCGCCGGTCGTCAGCCCTCAGCCGTCCAGCAGCACCAGGTCGTCCCGGTGGACGATCTCCCGCTCGTACGCGGGCCCCAGCTCCCGTGCCAGCTCCGGCGTCGAGCGTCCCAGCAGCTGCGGGATCTCCTTCGCGTCGAAGTTGACGAGCCCACGGGCGATCGCGACGCCCTGCTCGTCACGCAGCTCGACCGGGTCGCCCGCCGCGAAGTCGCCCTCGACGCGGGCGATGCCCGCTGCCAGCAGCGAGGAGCGCCGCTGGACCACCGCCCGTACCGCACCCTCGTCGAGGGTGAGGGCACCACGCGGCGTCGACGCGTGAGCGAGCCACAGCAGCCGGCCGGCGGCGCGGCGGCCCGTGCGGTGGAAGTACGTGCCGGTGGCCCGGCCCGCGAGTGCGTCCGCGGCGTGTATGGCGGAGGTGAGCACCACCGGCACCCCGGCGGCGGTGGCGATACGGGCGGCCTCGACCTTCGTCTCCATGCCGCCGGTGCCGACGCCGGAGCGGCCCGCGCTGCCGATCTCGACGTCCGCCAGGTCCTTGGGCCCGGTGACCTCGGTGATGCGGGACGTGCCGGGGCTGGCCGGGTTCCCGTCGTAGAGGCCGTCCACGTCGGAGAGCAGGACCAGCAGGTCCGCCCGTACGAGGTGGGCGACCAGGGCAGCGAGCCGGTCGTTGTCGCCGAAGCGGATCTCCTCGGTGGCGACGGTGTCGTTCTCGTTGACGACGGGGACGGCGCCCATCGCCAGCAGCTGCTCCAGCGTGCGGTAGGCGTTGCGGTAGTGGGCGCGGCGGCTGGTGTCGTCCGAGGTCAGCAGCACCTGGCCGACGCGGCGCCCGTAGCGTGCGAACGACGCGGTGTAGCGGGCGACGAGCAGTCCCTGCCCCACGCTGGCCGCAGCCTGCTGACGTGCCAGGTCGCGGGGGCGCCTGGGGAGGCCCAGCGGCGCGAGTCCGGCGGCGATGGCACCGGAGGAGACGAGCACGATCTCCTTCTGGAGCTCCTTCTGCGGCCCCTGCTTCCCGTCCGGCTTCCCGTCCGGCTTCCCGTCCTGCTTCCCATTCGCCCTCTCGTCCACCGGCCCGGGATGCTTGGCCAGTACGTCCACGAGGGCGTCGACCCGGTCCGCGTCCAGGCCTCCGGCGGCAGTGGTGAGGGAGGACGAGCCGACCTTGACGACGATGCGCCGCGCACCGGCCACCTCGTCCCGCGCACTCCTGCCCGCGCCCGCGCCCGCTGTCGACCTGCTCACGTTCCGCTGCCCGCCTGTTCCCTCTGTCACGTCCGTACACGGTTCCGGTCCGGACGGTCCGGCCCACTCAGGCCCGCTCCACCCCGCCCGCGTCCGCAATCTACGGCAGTGCTGATCCACTCCGCGCGTCCGTTCCGACCAGTGGACGGGCGGGGATAATGACCTTTGTCCTCGTATCCTCCCGGGACACCCTGCCGCAGATTGTCACCGGCCCGGTGCCCGGCATACGGTCAGTGGTCACCCACGGCCGCCACCATCCCGCCGGCCGGTTTCCCTCACCGACCCCCGACCTCCTGCCAGGAGCCCAGCCCGTGCCCTCTGCCGGTCTCTCCCCCCGTCGCGCCGTCCAGTTGACGGCGCTGCTCGCGCTGACGGTGTTCTACGCCGCACAACTCGCGGGTGCGCTGCTCCCGAACGTGCCCGTCTTCATCGTCGCGTCTGTGGCGGGTCTCACCCTCGACCTCTACCTCACGCACAAGCAGCCCGGCCTGCTCGCCCTGCTCGGCAAGGTCCGTTTCGACGTCACCACGCGACAGCTGCTCCGCGACATGCTCATCGTCATCGGCCTGGTCCGCATTCCCGACGTACCGCCGGACATCGAGCGCCCCCTCACGCTTCTGCTGCTCGCCGCGTACGCCACGCACTTCCTCTGCCAGGCCGTCGCCCAGTTCGTGCGCCGCAGCCGTACGCTGCCGATCCTCACCCGCAACATCGACGCCTCCGCCCTGCGCCTGACCATCTCGCCGCCCCGGCTGCTGGCCAAGCAGCCCAGCCGCCGTCTGCTGCGCTTCTCCATCCCGGGCACGCTCGGGCTGATGCTGAGCGCGGGGCTCGCCTCCGAGGTGTGGGGCATCCTGGGCGTCGGCCTCAGCATCGCGCTGTCCCTCGGCGGCGCCGTCTATCTGGCCACGTGGATGCTGCCGAAGAAGCGGCACGCGAACGAGCAGCAGGCCCTGGAGTGGCTCGACCGCTGGCTGGCGAAGTACAAGCCGACCGTCGGCATGTACTTCTCCGGCGGCACGACCTCCGCCTACCAGGCGAACATGTGGCTCTCCACGCTCGACCAGCTCGACGGCAACCCGATCATCGTGCTCCGCGAGCGCTTCATGGTGCAGAAGATCGAAGCGACGGACGTCCCGGTCATCTGCATCCCGAAGGTCGCGCACCTGATGCACCTGGAGCACTCGACGCTCAAGGTGCTGCTGCACCCGGCGAACTCCGGCAAGACCTCGCAGGTGCTGCGCATCCCCACCATCAAGCACGCCTTCATCAACCACGGCGAGAGCGACAAGCTCTCCTCCTGCAATCCCTACGCCAAGGCGTACGACGAGGTGTGGGTCGCCGGTTCCGCCGCGCGTGAGCGCTATCAGCTCGCCGACATCGGCGTCGACGACCGCGACGTGGTCGAGGTCGGCCGCCCGCAGCTCTCCCCCATCGAGCCGTACACGGGCGCACCGCAGGGCGCGTACACGACCGTCCTGTACGCCCCCACGTGGGAGGGCTGGACCAACGACCCGGGCAACACTTCGGTCATCCTCGCGGGCGAGAACATCGTCCGCGCGCTGCTCGACGACCCCGGGGTGCGGCTGCTCTACAAGCCGCACCCGATGACCGGTTCCGTCGACCCCCGTGCGGGCGCCGCCGACGCCCGTATCCAGGCGATGATCGCCGAGGCCAACACGAAGCGTTCCGGGGACCGTCCTGGCGCGGAGGCCGCCGCCGAACTGGAGCGGCGCGCACGGGAGTTGGACGAGCTGACCACCACCGCCTTCCGCCGCGGCGCGGACGAGGTGGAGAAGATGATGCTCCAGTCCACCCCGGAGAACGGCCGCGCAGAGCGTGTCGCGGCGGCGACCGCCGCCTGGGAGGCCGCCAACTGGGCGTCGTTCCCCGAGTGGGAGCACCAGATCGTCACCGGCCCGCGCCCGGCGATCTACACCTGCTTCAACCAGGCCGACCTGCTCATCTCCGACGTCTCGTCGGTCGTTTCGGACTACCTCACGAGTGAGAAGCCCTACGCGGTGGCCAACACCAGCGGGCTGAGCGAGGAGGACTTCCGGGCGGGCTTCCCGACCGTACGGGCTGCCGCGATCCTCTCCCCCGAGGCGGTGGAGATCCCCGCGCTGCTGGAGTCGGTACGTGAACCGGCCAAGGACACGCTGGCGCAGGCCCGTACCGAGCTGAAGGTCCACCTGCTCGGTCCGGCCGACCCGCCGTCCGCGACGCGCTTCAACCAGGCCGCGATCGACCTGTGTGCGTCGACCGACGCCCGCAACGAGCGGGTCGCGCGTCGTACGAACGACATCCCGGGCCAGCGCGAGACGGAGGCCCAGGAGGCGGCTGAGGAAGCGGAGATGGAGGCCTCGTCGAACGGCGGCGCCCTCACCGATCCGGAAGAGGCCGACCAGGTCACGGCCTGAGCGCGGCTCAGCACACGGCGGCACACCGCGGACGACGACGGTCCCGGAAGGCATCGGCATTCCGGGACCGTTCGCCGTTCGCGGGTACGTCCGCCCGCGGGTCAGCCGTCCAGCACCGGGCCCAACGCCGCCCGCAGATCAGCGGGTTCGCGGTAGTGGACGCCCGTCATGCCGAGTGCGACGGCGGCCTCGACGTTCGTACGCCCGTCGTCCACGAAGAGGCATCGCCCGACGCCGACGCCCGCCCGCTCCGCCGCGATCTCGTAGATCCTCCGGTCCGGCTTGGCGATACGGGCCCTGGAGCTGTTGATCACGTGGTGGGCGAGTTGTGCGAGCCCCAACGACCGGAGTTCCTCCTCCAGTTCGACGGTCGCGTTCGACACCAGCACCAGGGGCATGCGTGACCGCACCCGGCGGAGCATCTCCACGACCACCTCATCGGCGCTGAACGGCGCGGTGGCAAGCGCCATGCCCAACTCGCGTGCACGAGCCGCTGATACCCGGGCACGGGCGACGAGCCCGGCAGCGATCGACTCCACCCACTCCCGCTTGGTGATCTCGCCGAGCAGCAGCGGCAGATCCGTCCCGGGCTCGAAGGCGATCTCCGCCGTGATGCCTTCCGCCAGTCCCGAGTCGCGCTCCATGCGGGCCAGTCGAGTCGTGTCGTAGAAGCGGATCACATTGTCGATGTCGCACAGCACCGCGTCGAAGGACCGCGGGTCACCGTTCCGTCGTGTCGTCACGGCATCTGCATAGCAGAAGCCGCCGAAGTGCCGAAGTACCCCGTCCCGGCGGGGGTTTCCCCCACCCCCGAGCCGCCTGTCAGCAGGCTGTCGCGGACGTCACCGGCCTGACGATCATGTACGTACGGGATCGATGACCGACGGGGAAGGCTTG